>JBGTIB010000211.1:0-8574 GCA_041745875.1 Flavobacteriales bacterium
ACATGCCTGTGTTCACATCATAAGCCACGGCCAGCACATCCGGAACCTCGTTCGTTGATAGATCCAGGGTGGCGTTCCAGGCCATGAAGACCTTGCTGCCATCGGCGGTGCGGCAGATCTGCGGCTGCACACCCTGTGCAAGGGCACCTTCACCGAAGGGTTCCCAAGTTTCGTTCACAACCGGCGAAACGAGTTCCACGGTCCACGCATCGATCCCTTCAAGCACGGCATGTGCCAGCACTTGCGACTCGATGCTCGCGAAGATCCACTGGGCCGAGTCGGGGGAGGAATGGAAGCCGGAGAGTACCTCTGCGAACAGATGCAGCCTGCCCTGCGCATCCACCGTGATGGAAGTATTGTCGAAGAAGGGTCGCACCGATCCACTGCCGTTCGCAGGGAAGAGGTTGTCCACGAAAACCTGCTCCTGGCTGAGGTCTTGAATTGGAAGTTGTTCCCAGTTCACGCCCGCATCGGTGGATCGCCAGACGATCGGATACACGTTCATTGGAGGGCCGTTATCCACACCTCCGATCACCACGGCATATCCCGTTTGTCCATCCGGCGAGAACGACACGCTCCAGTTCAAGTTCAGGGTGTATGTGCTGTCTTCGCTTTCGTAGGTCGTGAAGTCGTCGATCAGTTCAGCCGCCACGGTCCAATCCATGCGGTTGATGGCATCGTTCCATGTCCCCTTGTTGATCTTGAAGAAGCGCCGCGAATTCACCGAGCTCGTGTAGTCGATGCTGGTGGCGATGCTCCAGGCGTGGCCATTCCCGGCCATCTGGAGGCCATGGACCCAGGCCGTTTCATACTGATCATTCCAAAGTTCAACGTATTCGTCGTGCGCGTCCGTGCCGTCCATGCGGGCGGAAGCGTGCATCAGGTCATTGAATTGGTTCACAGGAACGGCATGCACGTTCGGTGCCTGCGCCACCACATACGCGTTCTGCGGATCGGTATTCCCGGGTGGATTGTACAGGAAGCCGTTGGGATGCCGAAGTCCATTGCTGTTGGGTATTGCACCGGAGAAGGCATTGGGTGTCAGCAACGTGCCCAGTTGCCAGGTGGCCCCACCGTCCGTACTGTGGTCGAAGCGCAGACTGGCACCGCCCAGGTCCCCATGGTCCGCGGCATTCTGCCTTCTCACGAAGACCACGGTATTGAGTTCGGGCACATAGCTTACCTGGTGGTTCGCGGCGCGCTGCATCGAATACGCGTTCTGCATGCGGCCCAGTTGCACCACGCTCGCTTTGGCGTTGCCAGGTGCTTCGAGCTTATCGGGTGCAGGTGCCGGACCATGGGCCGCAGACAGGGGCTCAAGCGCATCGCGCAGGTGCGGCATCATCCGCACAGCATCCTGGGCATAGATGGCGGTCCCGCTTGCGATCGGGATGAGGAAGGCGAGAATCGTGGTCCGCATGGTGCTTGGGTGAAAAATGTGGTTGCCGGTCGTGGAGCCGGTGGGCTTCTTGTAACTACGCTCCACTACCAAAGAAAGCATTTCCAATGATACCTGGGAGGCTGTTCGTGATGCATTGCGATTCAATTGCGATCTTCATCCGCGCCATGAATGCCTCCTATATCCTCGCACTTGACCAAGGCACCACCTCTTCACGTGCCATACTTTACGACCGCACGGGGAACATCGTGGATGCCGTGCAGCGCGACTTTCCGCAACACTTCCCCAAGCCCGGCCGGGTGGAGCACGATCCTCAGGACATCTGGTCATCGCAGGTCTCCGTGGCCGCCGAAGTGCTCGCCAAGCGCGGACTGGGCGGTGCCGACATCGCCGCGATCGGCATCACCAACCAACGCGAGACCACCGTGGTCTGGGACCGTGCCACCGGTGAACCCGTGTACAATGCCATTGTGTGGCAGGACCGACGTACCGCAACCTTCTGCGATGAGTTGAAGTCAGCCGGCCATGCCGACATGATCCGCGCGAAGACCGGCCTTGTACTCGATGCCTACTTCAGCGGCACCAAGGTGAAGTGGATCCTGGACCATGTGCCCGGCGCACGCGAGCGCGCCGAGCGTGGCGAACTCTGCTTCGGCACGGTGGACAGCTGGCTGGTGTGGAAGTTTGCCCGCGGCAAGCTGCACATCACCGACACCAGCAATGCGAGCCGCACGCTGCTCTTCAACATTCACACGCTGCAATGGGACGATGAGTTGCTCGCGCTCTTCGATGTGCCGCGCACCATGCTGCCGGAAGTGCGAAACAGTAGTGAACTTTATGGACACACCGACGCCGAACGCTTCGGGGCCGCCATCCCCATCGCGGGCATCGCGGGCGACCAACAGGCGGCGTTGTTCGGTCAGCTTTGTACCACGCCCGGCATGGTGAAGAACACTTATGGCACCGGTTGTTTTCTGCTGATGAACACCGGTGATAAGCCTGTTGCCTCAAGGCACCAATTGCTCACCACCGTGGGCTGGACCATCGGCGGGCACACCACCTATGCCCTGGAAGGCAGTGTCTTCGTGGGCGGTGCTGCGGTGCAGTGGCTGCGCGATGGCTTGAAGCTGATCGACGCATCACCCGACATCAACAGGATCGCCGCTTCGGTGTCCGACAGCGATGGCGTGATCTTCGTTCCGGCACTCACCGGACTTGGCGCGCCCTACTGGGATCCGCATGCCCGCGGCGCCATCCTTGGCATCACGCGGGGCACCACCGATGCACATCTTGCACGCGCCACGCTTGAAGGCATCGCGTTCCAGGTACACGACATCGTGCGCGCGATGGAAGCCGATGCGGAAACACCCTGTACCGAACTGCGCGTGGACGGTGGTGCATCCGCCAGTGATCTGCTGATGCAGATCCAATCCGACGTGCTGCGATCACGCATCGTGCGCCCGGCATCCATCGAGACCACGGCGCTGGGCGCGGCCTACCTCGCGGGCCTCGCCGTGGGCTTCTGGCCCGACATCGATGCGTTGCAACATCAGTGGACCGCCGACCGCAGCTTCGAACCACAGGCCGATGCGGCCATCATCGAACGGCAACTCCAACGCTGGCATAGGGCGGTGGATGGGGTGCGGCAATGGGATCGGGAATGAACACGCTGATCATTTCTCTGCCTCCGGCACCGTCGATCCTTCGGGTCGACTATGCACTAATGCCCATTGGTAACGCACCGTATGTCGACCCAGTGGGTAGACGCTACGGGTGCGGATCTGAGATGACAATGCAAAACCGCCACCCATGACCCCATTCACCGCTGAATTTCTCGGCACCATGCTACTCATCCTCCTGGGCAACGGCGTGGTGGCGAACGTGCTGCTCGACGGCACCAAGGGCCACGGCTCGGGCTGGATGGTGATCACCACCGGATGGGCCATGGCGGTGTTCGTAGGCGTGGTGGTGGCCGGACCTTTCAGTGGTGCGCACCTGAACCCGGCCGTCAGCATATCGCTGGCCATCACGGGCAAGTTCGCATGGGCCGATGTGTCGCTCTATGTACTTGCCCAGTTGCTTGGCGCCATGGCCGGTGCCTTCCTCGTTTGGCTCTCGCACAAGGACCACTTTGCTGCCACGCACAACCCCGTTGCGAAACTGGCCTGCTTCAGCACGGGTCCTGCCATTCGCAAGCCGATCAGCAACCTCATCAGCGAGGCGATCGGCACCTTCGTGCTGGTGTTCACCGTGCTCTTCATGGTAGGCCCCAGCTTGAGGATCAACGGTACGGACGATGTGGCCATCGGTCTGGGCTCCATGGGCGCGCTGCCTGTTGCACTGCTGGTCTGGGTGATCGGCCTCTCGCTCGACGGCAGCACAGGCTACGCCATCAATCCCGCGCGCGACCTGGGTCCACGGATCATGCATGGCCTGTTGCGCATTGGTGGTCCGAGTGACTGGGCCTATGCATGGGTACCCATCGTGGGGCCGCTGATCGGCGGAGCGGTCGCTGCTGGGATCTACCTGCTATTGAAGTAGGGTCACCGCCGCAACTCGACCTCCACCCTGCGGTTCTTCGCCTTTCCTTCAGCTGTGTCGTTGTCGGCGATCGGGCGGTTGCCGCCTTCGCTGTAGGTCTCCATGGAGCCCGGTGGTGCGCCGCGCTTCACCAACATGTCGCGCAATGCATCAGCACGGGCCTGGCCGAGCACTTCATTGCGGGCCGTTGTTCCGGAAGCGTCCGTATGCCCAGTGATGTGGAGCGTCATGTTCCTGTCGGCATTCAATGTTGCAGCGAGCTGATCAAGTGCCTCGGCGTTCACATGCAACGGTAGGTCGCTGTCGCTATCGAAAAAGAGCACAACGTGGTCCGGCCACGCATCGGCTGATACTCCATCGTCATCCACCAAGGGAACAATGGCGCGGCAAGGATCCACACAGCCGGGCACGCTAGCCACAGCTGCCAGATGCACATTGTCCACGAAGTAGTAAGCGAAGGGTCCGTCGCCATCCTTGCCCACCTGTACCACGGTGGTAGCGCTGTCGGGATCGAAATTACCCACGAGCAGTTGTTGTGCGCACAACGACGGTACGAAGGTCCCGCAGAGTGTCATCGATCTATTGCTGTGCGACATCAACTTTCCGGGCGGCGATCGCCAGGCCCACGGCAGATCGAGCCACAGACGATCGCGCTTGGTACTGAAAGTGTCCGTCACCGCAATGCCGATGGCATCCACCGCAAAAGCGTACGATGGGTTGATGCGCACATCGAGCGAAATGCGGTAGGTGGAGCAGGGACTCAGCGTTTCCAATAGCGGTATCCGGATGTACTCGCGGTTGTCGGTGTACCCGTCCGAATACAGGTAAAGCCCGGTTTCCCCATTAAGCAGGTCGGGTGTACCGGTCGAGGCATTCCGCCAGCTGTTGTACGTGGGGTGTACGTTGCGGTCGAAGCCGGGGTCGGGCACCAAATCCGGACCTTTCGCAGCAGGCACATCGGGTGGGCAAGCCAACTCCGGCGCAAGTGCTTCGATCCGTTCCGGTGAAGTACTGTCGGGGATCAACGACACACCATCGAGGTAGACATAGGCGGTGCGTGCCATCCATTCGCGCCAGGCGCCGCGTCGCTTCACAGGATCCAAACGCGCTGCGACCTTCCGCTCCAAGCTTGCTTTCTTGTCGCCATACATGCGGATGCGCGTGCTGGAATTGCAGGTGTAGAAGTTCCCGATCACGACATAACGCTCACCGCCCTTCGCGTTGTGTATGCCGGTCACCGTGGTCCAGCCGCTGGTGTCGTTCAGCAAGCGCCCATGTGCATTCTCCACATCGGCGCGTTCGCGCAAGCCGGGCGGAACACCCTTCGATGAATGGTCCACTGCGCTGAACTGCGCGCCGATGCGATCGGTGACGTAGCCGGAATTTTCAGAAGGGCTGACGCGGAACGTCAAGCGGTATCGGCGCCCATTCTCCAGCGGCGCTGTCAATGGGAACTGGATGTATTCGCGCATGCCGCATTCGTTGGGCATGTCGCTGGTAAGCACCAGGCCCGCATAGGCCTCGCCCTGCCACGCTTCCTGATGGCCGCTCCAATTTCCGGGTATACCAAAGGTTTCGCTGCACACGGCATACAGGTCCGGATCGCGCTGCGCGGACTTCACCTTCCCGTCCACTTTCAAACGCTTGATCGACGGACCGGTCGGACAGCGCTTCATGTTCTCCAGGCCGCCATTCACGACCAACTCCTGGGCGCACAGTACACTGGGCCACACACGGATCAATACAAGGAACAGTAGAGCACAAGGCAAACGGAACATAGGCATGGACAACGAAGGTGAACGATCCGATCGGCATGCATGGTATACAACTCCATGTCTGGTAGCTTATCCGGTTCTTTGTAGCATGCGTAACGCGTTCACGATACTGGCTCTGGTGGTTTTCCTCTTTGCTACGCTCACTGTGCAAGCACAAGGACCGATCGCCTATCGCCTCTTCGACGCGAACGGCAAACCTGCCAAGCACGGCTCCTTCATGAAGGCCCTCTCCCAGGCCGATGTGATCCTCTTTGGCGAGCAACACAACAGTGCGATAGCGCACTGGCTGCAATTGGTCGTTGCGCGAGAACTGGCCGCGAAAGGACCACTCACCATGGGCGCGGAAATGATCGAGGCTGACGATCAGGTTACGTTGGACCGCTACTTGCGCGGCGAGATCGATCAAGCCGCCTTCGATACACTGGCCCGCCTGTGGAAGAACCACAGCGACTACGCACCACTCGTGGACCTCGCCAAGGAGAAGGGTCTTCGCTTCGTAGCGACGAACGTTCCGCGCCGCTACGCGAGCATGGTATACAAAGGTGGCTTCGAAGCGCTCGACACGCTACCCGATGCCGAGAAACAATGGATCGCACCGCTGCCCATCGCCTACGATCCCGAACTGCCCGGATACAAGGCAATGCTCGATATGGGTCACGGTCATGCCAGCCCCACCATGCCCATGGCACAAGCGCTGAAGGATGCCACCATGGCGCACTTCATACTGGCCAACATCACGCCCGGAACACCCTTTCTGCACTTCAGCGGCACCTACCATTCGGACAATTTTGAAGGCATCGGATGGTACCTGAAGCGCACTCGGACCGATCTGCGGATCACCACGATCGCCACAGTGACGCAAAATGACGCATCGAAGCTTGAGATGGAGCACAAAGGGAAGGCCGACTTCATCCTGGTGGTGGATGAGGCGATGCCGGGCACCTATTGAGTGCGCTGCATTTCACACGCATCGACCGCGATAATCCTTCCGATCACTTTGTCAGGGGGAACATCAAGGCATGGACGCGTTCAATGCGAGCCAGTTGGGTCGGGGTGGCCACCTCCTGGATATGCTGGAACAGGACCTGCTCCTCAAAGCGGATGTGTGCCTCCAATTCGTCCACGATATGCATGAGGGTCCGGGCAGGCTCGTACAGGTTCTGGAACAGCGCTACTATACGCTGGTGAGCATGTAAAGCTTGTTCGATCAGCGGGTCGGTCAAGCCCAATACCGGATACACCACTTCCTCTTCAAAGGAGAAGTGGGGTAGGAGGTGTGTCACATGGTAAGTCCTGGATTCGCGAAGTAGTTGTGCAGGATCGACCTTCAACCTCAGATCTCGTCGGATGCGCCAGCAAAGGACCAGGGCATCGTAGTGGTCATGGCTAAGTGCGCGTAAGTGCTCGTTGCGTATGCGCAAGTGACCTCCGGGAACGACTGGTAATATTTGCTCCACGGGGAAATTGCTATTCAAGTTGCGCATTGCAGGGTATGGGGTCATGGAGAGGAAAGGCCTGTAAATAAAGGAAGGCCTATCGGATGAGGCCATGACGACCGTCATGTGGACACCTGGACATGCGCATGTTCGAATGGTCAACGATGCCAAGGTGCTGGGCTCCATGGTGGCCAGCAACGGCCTTGTGGTGGTGATCGACAAGGTGCTATTGCCACCTGGGAACTGATCGAAAAGGTTCTGCGCCCTCCCTCTCTGGAGGGCAAGGGCGCGCAGAATGGTGAAAGGCAGCAAGGGCGTCCGAATGGGCGCCGTTGTTGTTGGGATAAGTGTGAATGATCCCCCCATGCCAGATCACCCTAACTACAACCCATCGATCCCACGATCCTCTGTGGAAACTTGTTTCTCCTTCCACAGACTGTTGAAAGCCTCTCACACCCCGCCATGGAAGCGACGTGGATCCCGGAAAGCCACTGATGCCGTGACTTTCCCCTTGCCGGTCCTTTGATCCCCGCGCCGATCCCAGCTTCCTGTTGCGGTGGATAACGGTGTTGGATCAGACAGCACTTTTCGGATGATGATCGTCACACTTCGCCGTTGTTTCACGGTCCACTTTCGCCGACCACGAACTTTACATCCCATTCATAGCATGTCCACGATCGCCATCGCCCCCGCACAGTCCGATATGAAGTGCAGCCCCATTACGAAGAAGAAGACCTACACCCAGGAGGAGGTGCTGAAGAACGCGCTGGAATACTTCAAGGGCGACGACCTGGCGGCCACCACCTGGCTGAACAAGTACGCGCTGCGCGATGGCGATGGCTACCTGGTGGAAAGCGGTCCGGCCGACATGCACCGGCGCATGGCGCAGGAGTTCGCGCGCATCGAAGCGAAGTACACACCCGTGCCCGCCGAGAAGCGCGCGCTGCTCTCCACCTACGGACAGGCACGCGAACGCCTGGACGAGGAGCGCATCTTCAAGCTCTTCGACGGCTTCCGCGATGTGGTGCCGCAGGGCAGCGTGATGGCTTCCCTCGGCGATCCTTACCGTCTGGCCTCACTGAGCAATTGCGTGGTAGTGCCTTCACCGCTGGACAGCTACGGCGGCATCTTCCACAACGATCAGCAGCTTGCCCAACTGTTCAAGCGGCGCTGTGGCGTGGGCTTCGACCTCAGCACGCTGCGTCCGGAAGGCGCGGGCGTGAGCAATGCCGCGCGCACTAGCACCGGCGCGGTCAGCTTCATGGAGCGCTTCAGCAACACCACGCGCGAAGTGGCGCAGAAGGGCAGGCGGGGCGCGCTGATGCTCACCATGGACATCGCCCACCCCGACGTGGAGAAGTTCATCACCATGAAGCAGGACCTCAGCAAGGTGACCGGCGCCAACGTGAGCGTGCGCATCAGC
>JBGTIB010000212.1:0-3368 GCA_041745875.1 Flavobacteriales bacterium
TCGCTTCGACCCTCGGGGTCGACCCGGAGGGTGCCACCAAATGACGCATTGCATTTTATTCCAGACCCATCGATCGATCCATGTCCATTCCTACGTATAGCGGCCTCGAGCCCCTCCGCATTTTCAAAGGCGCCAACTTCATCAATGTCGGCGAACGCACCAACGTCACGGGCAGTGCGGCCTTCCGCAAGCTGATCAAGAACGGCAACTACGACGAGGCCGTGAACGTGGCCCGCCAGCAGGTGGAGAACGGCGCGCAGATCATCGATGTGAACCTGGACGAAGGCCTGATCGATGGCGTGGCGGCCATGACGAAGTTCATCAACCTCATCGCCGCCGAGCCCGACATCGCGCGTGTGCCAGTGATGGTGGACAGCAGCAAGTTCGCGGTGATCGAGGCCGGGCTGAAGTGCCTGCAAGGCAAGGGCATCGCCAACAGCATCAGCCTGAAGGAAGGGGAGGAGGAGTTCCTGCGGCAGGCGAAGATCGTGCGCCGGTTGGGTGCCGCCGTGGTGGTGATGTGTTTCGATGAGGACGGTCAGGCCGACAACTTCGAGCGGCGCATCGCCATTGCGGAGCGTGCCTACCGACTGCTTACAGAGAAAGCCGGTTTCCCGCCGCACGACATCATCGTGGATCCGAACATCCTAACCGTGGCCACAGGCATGAGCGAGCACGACCACTATGCTGTGGACTACATCCGCGCGGTGGCGTGGATCAAGCACAACCTGCCGGGTGCGTTGGTCAGTGGTGGCGTCAGCAACGTCAGCTTCAGCTTCCGCGGTAACGAACCCGTGCGTGAGGCCATCCACACGGCCTTCCTCTACCACGCGATCAAAGCGGGCATGGACATGGGCATCGTCAACGCCGGGCAGATCGGTGTGTACGACGACATCGAGAAGGAACTGTTGGAGCATGTGGAAGATGTGCTGCTCGCCCGTCGTCCCGATGCCACGGAACGAATGGTGGTCTTTGCGGAACAATTCAAGGGAGCACCGAGCGCCGAGGTGGTGGCCCAACAAGCTGCCTGGCGCGAAGGCAGCGTGGAGGAGCGCTTGAAGCACGCGCTGGTGCATGGCATCACGGAGTTCATCGAGGGCGATACCGAAGAAGCCAGGGAGAAGCTCAGCGATCCAGTGCATGTGATCGAAGGCCCGCTGATGGCCGGCATGAACGTGGTGGGCGATCTCTTCGGCGCGGGAAAGATGTTCCTGCCCCAAGTGGTGAAAAGCGCCCGCGTGATGAAACGCGCTGTGGCCTATCTGGAACCTTATCTCCTGGAGCGCAAGGCCGCATTGCCCATCGCGCAACAGACATCCGGCGCCAAGAAGGTGCTGATGGCCACCGTGAAAGGCGACGTTCATGACATCGGCAAGAACATCGTGGGCGTGATCCTCGCCTGCAACGGTTGGGAAGTGATCGACCTCGGTGTGATGGTGCCCAGCGAGAAGATCCTGGCCGCAGCGAAAGAGCACAAGGTGGATGTGATCGGCCTGAGCGGCTTGATCACGCCCTCGCTGGATGAGATGGTGCACGTGGCGAAGGAGATGCAACGCGAAGGCTTCGAGACGCCGCTGCTGATCGGCGGTGCCACCACCAGCCGCGTCCATACTGCGGTGCGCATCGATCCGCATTACGAGAAGCCTGTGGTGCATGTGATCGACGCCAGCCGTTGTGTTCCTGTGGTGAGCGAGCTGCTCAGCGCCGACCGGCGTGACGCTGCTGCAGTGCGCTTCAAGGCTGAGTACAACAAGGTGCGCGAGCAGTATGCCGGGCACGAACGCAGCAAGGAATACCTGTCGATCGACGATGCGCGCGGCCGGGCCATGGCGATCGACTGGAAGGCCGAACCACCTGTGCCACCGCGCTCCACCGGGGTGTTCACCTATTTGAACTACCCGCTCGCCGATCTGGTGCCCTACATCGACTGGACGCCCTTCTTCCAAACCTGGGAACTGGCCGGTCGATACCCTGCGATCCTCACCGATGCCGTGGTGGGCAAGGAAGCTTCTTCGCTCTTCGCCGACGCACAGCGTATGCTCGACCGCGTAGTGAAGGAGCAATGGTTGCAAGCGAACGGCGTTGCCGCGATCTGGCCCGCCAATGCCGTGGGCGATGATGTGGAGGTCTATCGTGACGCCGAGCGTTCGCAGACCGTGGGCCGTTTCCACTCCCTTCGGCAGCAGTTGAAAAAAACCGCAGGTCAACCCCAACTCGCGCTTTCCGATTTCATCGCACCCAAGGACACCGGTCTCATCGACCACATCGGCGGTTTCGCTGTCACCGCAGGCTTGGGCATCGACAAGCATGTGAAGCGCATGGAGGCGGAACACGACGACTACGGTTCGATACTGTTGAAGGCCATCGCTGATCGACTGGCAGAGGCCTTTGCGGAGAAACTCCACGAGGTGGTCCGCCAGGAATTGTGGGGTTACGAGGCACGCGCCTTCAGCAAGGAAGAGTTGATCAAGGAAGAATACCAGGGCATCAGGCCCGCACCCGGCTATCCCGCCTGCCCGGACCACACTGAGAAACCGGAGCTGTTCCGCCTGTTGGATGCCACGGCCCACACGGGTATCGGACTCACGGAGAGTTATGCCATGTTCCCGGCTGCCGCAGTGAGCGGTTGGTACTTCGCACACCCCAAGGCGAAGTACTTCGGGGTGGGTCGCGTGGCGAAGGACCAGGTGGAGCAGATGGCTGCACGCAAGGGAATGGACCTCAACACCTTGGAACGCTGGCTAGCGAGCAATCTGGCATACGAACCTTGAATTTCGCAACCGGCCTCTACCACCTCCACCTCACCTATGGCACTTGGTTGGCCGGGGCGAAGGTGGTGGTGAACTAGAACGAGTAACGGCACCTTGGTATAAGAGCAAAGCGGTAGTTTCGTGAAGGTGCAGGCTATGCTGATGAAAGCGCTGCCAAGGTGTGAACGTCAACAGTCATGAGGCTACTCGCTACGCTCCTCAGTTGCATGCTCCTTCATGTTGGGCGGTCCCAAAGCACCTTTAATGTGGTCCATCACAATGCGAATATGTTGGCATCACAGGGCAGGTCGGTATTCGAGGTGGATGACGGCTATGTATTGTTCAGTGTGGAATGGGCTTCGGACTCGGCGACCACTTCATTGTTCATATCCAAGTTTGATCCCGCGGGCGTCTTTCTTTGGAGGAAGGAACACAATGTGGGAAGGGATCTGGACCCAGGGGTCATGGATCCGATAACACGGGTTGATAGTCAGTTCGTGGCCTCGATCACTGGCTTTGGAGGTCAGGACCCCAATGTGACATGGCTTTATTGGTTCAATGCAGAAGGCGACACCATCCGCACCCGCTTCCTGAAGTCGGACAGCAACCAGGTTGAAG
>JBGTIB010000213.1:0-4649 GCA_041745875.1 Flavobacteriales bacterium
ACCGTGCCGACCTGCATGCGCTGTTGCTTTCCGAACTACGAACCACACCGATCCATCTCGGGAAGCGGGCCATTTCAGTGACACAGGATGGAGCGAAGGCCACCGTTCACTTTGATGATGGTTCGGTCCATCACGCAACGCACCTCATCATTGCTGATGGGGTTCGGTCCGCTGCCCGAAATTCCATCCTACCGCAAGTGAAGCCACGGTATGCTGGGTACACCTGCTGGCGTGGAGTGATCCATGCCCCGGACCTGCGCGTGGACCAGGCCACAGAGACCTGGGGGCGCAATGGACGCTTCGGTATCGTTCCGCTTTCCGGGGATCGCATCTATTGGTTCGCCACCGTCAACAGCACCGAACGGAATGCACGCTATCGTGACTATCGCATCCATGATCTGGTCCTGCACTTCTCCGGTTACCATGCATTGATCACCGAGATCCTTGCGCGGACCACGGACGCGCAGTTGCTGTGGAACGATATCCATGATCTGGTTCCCATGGAACGATCGGCTTTTGGACGCATCCTCCTGATCGGTGATGCGGCGCATGCCACCACGCCCAACATGGGCCAGGGTGCCTGCCAGGCGATCGAGGATGCCGTGGTGCTGGCGAAGGTCCTGCGTGGGGAGCGTGATGTGGAAAAGGCTTTCGAGCACTTCCAGAAGATACGTTCAGCGCGCACGAAATGGATCACCGATACCTCGTGGCGCGTTGGTCGCATCGCACAATGGGAACATCCCTGGGCGATCCGATTGCGCAATGGACTCTTCCGCATGCTTCCAGCATCGATCAATGAGGCCCAATTACGGCGTCTGTCCGACGTACACTTCGAACCCGTGCCTGATCATGCCGGGTACATCAATGTGATCACCGCTTGAACCAACTCACCATGGACATCAACGACTACAACAAGATCGTGGACCTGCATTCCGATGCCCTCTACCGATTTCTTATCCGCCAGGTGCGCGACCGTGACGAGGCGAAGGACCTGGTACAAGAGTCCTTCCTCCGTCTGTGGATGAACGTTGATCGTGTGGATGCGAGCAAGGGACGCAGCTACCTGTTCACCACGGGTAGGAACCTCGTCATCGATCGGTCGCGCAGGCGCAAATATGTGGTCCGTTATGAAAGCTGGCATGACGATCACCGCGCGTGTGTGCAACCACCTGTCGGCGTGCAGGAAGTCGTGGATCAAGCGATGAACAGGCTGCCGACCAACCAACGCAGCTTACTGCAACTTCGTGTAGTGGAAGGCCATAGCTACAAGGAACTCGTGGCCCATTCTGGAATGGATATGACCAAGGTGAAGGTGTACTTGTGTAGGGCGCGTAAAGCGGTGCAGACCTACATCGGTGATCCGGCCCTGGTCGTGTGATGTAGGGTTCAGCGACGCACCGCGTAGATCCACTCGTCCTCCACTTGTCCGTTCTTCACCAGCGTGCCGATCAGCTTTGCCTCCAGTTCGAAGCCAGCCTTCTCAAGCGTGCGTTGCGAAGCGATGTTGCTGCCGAAGGGCGTTGCGAAAATGCGGGCCACTTCAGGAAATGTTTCGAAGCCCAACTCCACCATTTGCCGGATCGCCCCGGTCATGATGCCTTTGCCACGGTGGGTCTTGCCCATCCAATAGCCAAGTTCCATGTTGCGCCGCCACAGGTCCTGTCGTCCATGCAGGCCGATCGCACCGACGCATTCACCATCCACGTCAATGCATCGCCGCAGTGGCGGGCTCTTCGTGATCGCCTCCTCCAGGAAGTTGCGCGCGGCTTCTTCAGTATAGGGGTGCGGAAAGGCATCCACCATGAAGGCGGCCACGGTGGGATCGTTCGCGTGTTTCACCAGCGCGGGCAGGTCGTCGGGGTGGAAGGTGCGCAGGGTGAACATTCCCAAGGCCATCGATCAAGGTAGCTGTTCGCTGCGCGTATTGGTCGGCGTATTGCCGCCACCAGTGGTCAGGATGGGGTCCCGGTCGTTCCCTGCGCCAACATATTTCACCACCCCATCCAGGTTCACATCTTCCTGGTGATAGCCGCCAGAAAACATGGCCGTAGGCACACCACCGACGGCCATCAGGATCGGATCGCGGTCGTTGCCCGTGCCGAAATACTTGACCTGACCGTCGAAGGTGACGTCACCGGGCCAGAGCCAGGCCGTGGAACCCTCGATCCGGCGCGCTTCCACCCCGAAGGTGGCGAAGTTGCTCGACCGGAAGTTCACGCTGTTGACCGTGGTGCTGGAGAGCGTGACCGGCACCGCGGTCATCACGCCCAAGTGGTTGCGGTGACGCAGGACCACGTGGTAGTTTCCAGGCGGCGCTGGCAGCCTTGGCAAGGCGCCATTGATATCCACCACGGCACCACTCGCACGTAGCACCGCCCGCTTGCTCGCCACCAATTGGGTGGGGTCCCCCGCATCGCGCACTTCCACCACCACCCAGTCCACCGTGGCATTGGAGCCGGTGGTCCCCATCACCCAGGGGAGCATGGCACCATAGCCGCCGCAGCTCGTGCTCGCCATCGGGTGGTCCGTGTCGTGAACATACGTGTAGCCCAGGGCTCCGTAGGGCTCCACAGTAGGCAGCAGGCCACCGGCTCGCAAGGAGTCGTACATCAGCTGGGTGCCCGTGATGGCGGGGCCGCCGAGCAGCGCGTGCACCTGCAGCACCACAGCGGGCGGCTCGGGCACGAAGGTGGCGAAACGGCCGCCGTTGCTGAAGGCCTGGATACTGGTGAACACGCCACCGGTGTACAGCCTGTCACCGCTCGTGGCCAGCACCATCATGGTACCGGTGGGGCTCGGTGGCCAGGGGACGAGCCCGGCGGCCGTCGGGTCCACACCGCACGCTCCAGGGCGGCTGGTGCCATTGATACTGGTGAACTGCCCGGCGAGGTAGATCGTCCCGTTGGCCACCGAGATATCCACGACCGGCGCGTCCGGTTGGGGATCCCAGCTGGTGACCGTGCTCCCATTGGCCAGCGCTGCGGCGTAGGGCCGTGCCTGGCCGTTCACCTGGGTGAAGTCACCGGCGATGTAAAGCGTGCTCCCGTACCAGGCCATACCGCGCACCGGCATGTTCACGGCGGGTGGGTTCCCCGTGATCGCGCCGCCTACCGTGTCGCACAAGCCCAGGTGGGCGATGCTGTCCCACCCCAGCATGGTGAAGAAGCCTCCCAAGTGGATGGTACCACCCTTGGGCATCAGGGATACCACCAGGTCATTGGCATCGGGGTTCCAACCCGCGAGCGCACCGGTCGCCACATGGAAGGAGGCCGCATTCTGCCGTGCTTCTCCGGCCATGTAGAGGAACTGCCCGCCGATGAAAAGTTGTCCACCGGCAAGGGCCATGGCCCTCAACGACGTGCCCGGTGGTGCAGGGGCCCAACCGGTGACCAGTCCGCTCAACTTGTCCACCGCACCCAGCGAATACCGTGGCACCCCATCGATCGCACTGAAGGAGCCACCGATGTACACGGTGGTGGCGCTCACGGCCAGGCACTGCACCTGGCTGTTCACAACGGGGGCCCAGGGGAGCGGTGCACCGGTGGCCAGGTCGATGGCCGCCACACGGTCGCGCGCCACCGTGGTGTACGGTGGTTGCGGATCGGTCAGCGCGGTGAAATCCCCTCCGATGTAAGCCACGTTCTCAAGGCTGTCCACCACGATGGCGTACACCCCATCATTGGGCCGCCAGAAGTTGAGCTCAAGCTGCAGGTGCTGTGCATGCAGACCGATGCTGCACAGGAGCATGCCGGAGCACACACTGGACCGCGGAGTGATGTTCATGGAACAGAAGACGGAACAACAGTGGATCGGTCGTCACCGTGACGACATGAAAGGTAAGACCTCCCGGATACACCTGGATCGGGACCCAGGAAAGAGGATCCGGCACGATCAGTTCGCCTTCGCGACGGAACCGTTCATTGGATAGGTCGGCGTGAAGCCCACGTTCTTCCAGAAGAAGCTCCACACATCGGCCTGCTCCTCGATGATCTTGCTGGTGGGTTTACCGGCCCCGTGGCCTGCCTGTACATCCACACGGATCAACACCGGGTTTGGGCCTGTATGCGCGGCTTGCAAAGCACTGATGAACTTGAAGCTATGCGCGGGTACCACACGGTCGTCGTGGTCGGCGGTCATCACCAGCGTGGCAGGGAAGGCCGTGCCGGGCTTGATGTTATGCAAGGGTGAGTAGGCCTTCAGGTAGGCGAACTCCTCCGGACTGTTGTCGGCGTTGCCGTACTCGGGCGTCCATCCGAAGCCTGCGGTGAACTTCTGGAAACGCAGCATGTCCAACACGCCCACGATGGGGAAGGCCACCTTGAAGAGTTCGGGGCGCTGGGTCATGACGGCACCGACGAGCAGACCACCGTTGCTTCCGCCCTGGATGCCGAGTTTGTCGCTGCTGGTGTACTTCTCTTTGATCAAGTATTCCGCGGCTGATACGAAGTCGTCGAACACGTTCTGCTTCTTCTCCAACATGCCGGCCTGGTGCCAATCCTCGCCGTACTCACCACCGCCGCGCAGGTTGGCCAGGGCATAGACGCCGCCCTGCTCCAACAACAGCATGCGGCTCACACTGAAGCTCGGGCTGAGACTGATGTTGAAACCACCGTACGCATAGAGCAGGGTCGGGTTGGTGCCGTTCAGTT
>JBGTIB010000214.1:0-23551 GCA_041745875.1 Flavobacteriales bacterium
ATTTTCATCAAGGCACGATCCATTGTCACCACTGGCACATGCAGTGGTGCCATGATCAGTGCCAACGGTGCGAATGCGGTGAATGCGGGGAACGATGGTGCAGGTGGCGGTGGCGCAGGTGGGTCGATCGTGATCGAGAGCGATACGCTCGATCTCGTCCCAGGCTGTCCGGTACTGATCCAGGCCAGCGGCGGGAGTGGAGGACGTGTCGATCACGCTCAGATCCACGGTGGCGGTGGGGGTGGTGGACAGGGTGTGGTGATCTTCTCCGCTGCCGTTCCCACGGACAATGCCACTGTACTCACGAACAACGGGTCCGGTGGCTGCAACAACAATTCCGACCCATGCAATTCCGTGGCAGGCAGTGGGGTCGGCACCAGCGGCACGGGCATCTTCACGGGAGCGACACCACTCCCCGTTGTACTTCTGAGCATACAGGCTATCCCGGTGAACGACCATGTACATGTCACATGGGCCACTGCCAGTGAGAACGGGAACCATCAATTCGTTGTTGAGCGATCCATGGATGCGGTCACGTGGCAGGATGTGGATCATGTCCCCGGTATGGGTACTACACATTCGGTGACCAGCTATCGCTCGGTGGACGATGCGCCCCTGCCCAGGTCTTCCTACTATCGACTGCGCCAGGTGGATCACGATGGATCGGTCACCTGGTCCGATGTACTGAGCGTGCATATGCAGGACCGGGGCGATGATATGAGGGTCTTCCCCAATCCGGCAAGTGGCACGACCACACTGTTGTTCAGCGAGACCATGAATGAGGGGTACCTGTACCTGCTCAACGATATGGGACAACGGATCGGAAGTCCGCATTCGGTGAACAATGGATCGGCATCCATCGATGTGAGCGAACTGGCCAACGGCCACTATATTGTAGTGCTGGTGCGCGGGGACCACATTCGGCGGACCCGCCTGATGGTGAAGCATTGAGATAGGCGCAGGGCACATAGCGTTCCATGTGATAGCGGCCATGCCCATGGCCCGTGGGTAACCATTCCGCCAGTGCGGCGTTGAATCAACGCTCACCATCTTCTTTTACATCATGCGGAACCTCTGGACCCTCTCCCTCCTGTTGTTCGCTACTTCGAACGCTTCGGCACAAGTGAACGGTCATGCCCGGATCTCGGGTATTTCCGGAAACGAACTGTACGTAGCTGAGAGCAACGAATCGTACGGACAGTTCGACCCTGGCGATCGGATCATCCTCATGCAAATGCAGGACAATGTGATCGGCAGTACAACGAACGATGCTTCTTTCGGCTCACTTGGGAGCATCGGCATGGCCGGTCGCTATGAAGTGCTGGAGATCGATACGGTCACCAACACGCTTGGCGAACTGGGTATGATCAAGTTGAAAACCCCGCCGACACTGCCGTTCGCGATGGGGGAGAACTCAACTGTCCAGGCCATCACCTTCGAATTCCTTGGCAATGGTGGGGACTACACCACCACGGAGCACATCATCGCAGTACCGTGGAACGGCAACATTGGAGGGGTCATAGCGCTTCAAGTGCAGGGGAGCCTGGTCCTGAGACATGGTATCCTGGCCAATGGTGCCGGTTTCAGAGGCGGTCTGGCGGATCAAACGGTGTCGGGCACCTGTGCCGTGAGCACCTTCCGATCCACCAAGACCGAACGTTTCGCATACAAGGGTGAGGGTGTCCATCGCAATACCGACTCGGGGTGGGAGGCTGCCATCGGCCGTTTGTTGAACGGAGGCGGTGGTGGCAACGATCACAATGGCGGAGGTGGAGGGGGTGGGAATTTCACGGGAGGTGGTACTGCCGGGCCAGGATACAACTGCGGTGCAGGACATGCCGGTGGCATCGGTGGACTTGGACTTGGGGCGGAGGTCACCCCTGGTCGTATTTTCATGGGTGGTGGTGGTGGTGGTGGTGAGGGCAACGATAACAATGCATCGAGCGGTGGGTCCGGTGGGGGTATCATCCTGATCGAAGCTGCTTCCGTGATCACCACCGGTACATGTTCCGGAGTGACCATTTCCGCGAACGGCGCGAATGCCTCCGACAGCAACAGCGATGGAGCAGGAGGAGCTGGAGCAGGTGGTTCCATCATTATCCAAAGCCCTGTGGTGACATTCAATGCGGGTTGTCCGGTAACGATCCAGGCCAGTGGGGGCAACGGTGGGCGGGTCAACCATCCCACCATACATGGCGGTGGCGGCGGTGGCGGGCAGGGTGTTGTGATCTTCTCCCATGGCGCTCCGGGACAGAACGTGTCGGTGATAGCGTCGAATGGGGCCGGTGGATGCAACAACAACACGAGTCCATGCAACTCCTTTGCTGCCAATGGAGCAGGTGTCAATGGTTCCGGGATACTACTGGGTCCAACACCGCTCCCGGTCCAGCTCATCCGTTTCCAAGCCTATCAGGTGCAGGGAAAGGTCCATCTGGATTGGACCACCGCGAGCGAGATGCGTAACCGTGCATTCACCGTGGAGCGTTCCGTGGATACCAGGAGCTGGGTCGAAGTGGATGAACTTCCGGGTATGGGTACCACACAGTTGATCACGCGTTACAACGCGGTGGACGAGGAGCCGTTGAAGGGGCTGTCCTACTACAGGCTCCGCCAGGAGGACGAGGATGGTACCCGTACCTGGTCAGCCACGGTGGTGGTGAACTTCGGTTCGGGCGGACCAGGTCTGGAGGTGTTCCCGAACCCTGCGCACGACATGATCGCCGTGCTTTTCGATCCGATCATGAATGGCGGCACCCTGCATGTGGTGAACGACCTTGGTCAGCGCATGGACGGCCCGCGAAAGCTTGAGAACGGTCGTGCCGATCTCGATGTCCGGGCATTCCCACCAGGTACCTATACAGTGGTGCTCACGCGCGACGATATTGGGCTCCGTGGTCGTTTCGTGGTGAAACGATGAGAAGCGCCACGACGAGTTCATGGGAGGCCCGCATCCGGATAGTCGAAGGGATCCAATGCCTGCGGCACATTTCCAATGGCCATTTTCCCCAGCAGTGGTGCTACCGGGTGCGCGGTCAGTAGCTCCACATCGTACGGTCCGATCAACTGTGTGATCCGTTCCTTGGTCGAGCCCGGTCGCAGCCATTCCATGTCCATGTCACGTGGAACGATGAACGGCATTCGGGGGCCTTCGGCCTTGGGGTTGTTGTGGATCCGTTGAAGCAAGGGATTCGCCCCGGTGGTCACGATGCTCACCGTACCGATCGCTGAGCCTTCCACAGGGTCGTGCCAGATACTACGTATGCCACCCAGTGCCATGGGCTCACCATTTCTCAGATGGATGTGGTATGGGAAACTGCGTTTGCCGAGGAGGTGGTACTCGAAGAAACCATCGATCAGGATCAGGCATCGGTGTTGGGCCGCCATGCGGAATGCCGGCTTCTCGAAGATGCTTTCCCCTCTGGCGTTCAAGGTCTGTCGGCCGATCGTTGCGGCCTGTCTTGCATCCTTCACCCAATGGGGGATCAGTCCCCATTTCAATAGTTCGAGCACAGGACCGTCCTCCCGATGGAAGCACAGTAACCTGGGGTGGGTAAAGCCGCTGGCATGGAACATGGGTGGCGCGGTGGCGGTCAACTCCGCAAGCTGTGCTTCCAGGTCCGCGATCTCAGCTTCGTCGGCACCGGCGCGACGTGCGTAGGTGATCTTGCGCTTGGTGAGGTAGGCCACCGCGTAACACATCCCTACAGATCCGCCAGACGGAAGCAGTCCTTCAAGCGCACACCCTTGTCGGTTCGCTGCACGGTGCAGCACTCATGCTGTGCATCGTGTTCGAAGAAGAGCACGTAGTTGTTGGCCACCGCTACATCGAGAAAGTCGCTCTTCTCATCGATGGTGAGCAACGGGCGCGTATCGTAACCCATGACCCAAGGCAGGGGAATGTGGTGTACGCTGGGGAGCAGGTCCGCCATGAACACCACGGTGCGACCCTTGTAGTGCAGGTGGGGTATCATCATCGCATTGGTGTGTCCGTTCACGAGGAATACATCGAATCCCGGGAACACGTCACGGATATAGACGTTCTCCTCATTGCTTCGCCTTCCGATATCCACGAACTCCAGCCTGCCGCTTTCCTTGATGGGCAGGATATTCTCCCTGAGGAACGAGGCCTTCTCGCGCGGGTTCGGATGGGTCGCCCATTCCCAGTGATGCTCATTACTCCAGTAGCGCGCGTTGCGGAATGCCGGCTCGAAGCCTTCACCGGAAGCTTTTCGTTTGATGCTCCCTCCGCAGTGGTCGAAGTGCAGGTGGGTCAGGAACACATCGGTGATGTCGTCCATGGTGAAGCCATGTTCCCGGAGGGATCCTTCGAGGGTGGCATCGCCGTGCGGTTCGTAGTGCCCGAAGAACTTGGCGTCCTGTTTGGCCCCCAATCCGGTGTCGATGAGGATGAGCCTGCCGTCAATTTCCACCAACAGGCACCGCAAGGCCCAGGTGCAAAGGTTGTTCTCATCGGGCGGCAGCTGCTTGGCCCAAAGCTTCTTGGGTACCACGCCGAACATGGCCCCACCGTCCAATTTGAATAGACCGGTATCAATGGTGTATAGCTTCATGGGGAACGAAGATCGCCCTCCTGACAGGGATGGCCAAACCAGGTGTTGATGTTCACACGCCTTGGTGTACGGTTTCCGGTCATTGGAAGCCAGGGAAGCGGCCATCGATCACAACTTGGCCCCGGTTTCCAACAGCACATGTCACAGCGCGTCCATTTCATCGCCATCGGAGGGAGTGCCATGCACAACCTGGCCATCGCATTGCATCAGCAGGGACATGAGGTCACGGGGAGCGACGACGAGATCTTCGAGCCAAGCCGCAGCCGCCTGGAGCGCCTCGGTCTGCTGCCCGACGCACTCGGATGGCATCCTGAGGACATCACCAAGGACCTCGATGCGGTGATCCTGGGGATGCATGCCCGCATCGATAATCCGGAGTTGAAGCGCGCACAGGAATTGGGGATCCAGGTCTTCAGTTATCCTTCCTACTTCTTTGAGCGCACCCGGAACAAGACCCGCGTGGTGATCGGGGGCAGCCATGGCAAGACCACCATCACCAGCATGATCGTGCATGTGCTACGCCAGGCAGGGGTGGAGTTCGACTACCTCGTGGGTGCGCAACTGGAGGGCTTCGATTGCATGGTGAAGCTCAGCGATACGGCCCAGGTCGCGATCATCGAAGGTGATGAGTACCTGGCCTCGGCACTGGAGCCCGTACCGAAGTTCCATCTGTACAAGCCGGATATTGCGTTGATCAGCGGCATAGCCTGGGACCACGTCAATGTGTTCAAGACGTTCGAAAGCTATGTCGAGCAATTCCGGACCTTCATTTCCTGCATAGAACCCGGTGGCAAACTGGTGTTCTGCGCTGCGGATCGCGAGGTGGTGGAGCTTGCCGAAGGATCATCGCCCGCCTTGGTGAAGATCCCTTACGACGTTCCACCGCACCGTATCACGGACGGGACCACGATCATCACCACGCCCCAGGGCGAGATCCCGCTCCTGGTCTTCGGGCGCCACAACCTGCAGAACATGGAAGGTGCGCGTCATGTCTGCCACCTGCTGGGCATCGGGTCACGCACCTTCCATGAGGCCATCGCGACGTTCCATGGAGCGGCACGCAGGCTGGAGATGCTGGCCGAGGTGCCCGGGCGCACGGTCTTCAAGGACTTCGCCCATTCGCCGAGCAAATTGATCGCGACCGTCCAGGCCGTCCGCGAACAGTTCCCCGAGAGAAAGCTTGTGGCCTGCATGGAACTGCATACGTACAGCAGCCTCAGCGAAGGATTCCTGGACCAGTACGCCGGAAGCATGGATGCTGCCGATCGGGCCATCGTCTTCTATGATCCTCACGCGGTGGAGTTGAAACGCCTGCCTTCGATACCGCCGGAACGCATCAGGGCGGCATTCGGGCGCGATGATATCCAAGTGCTCACCGATCCGATCGAGGTGATGGGGGCCGTGCGCGGTGGGCTTGAAGGGGATGCCGTGCTGTTGATGATGAGCAGCGGCAATTTCGGCGGCCTGGACCTTCAGGCCTTGAGCGAGGCCTTCATCGCGTGAAGCGACGCAGCAGCTTGTGGTGCACCAGCCCGATCAGCAGGGCTTGGAACGCACCTGTGATGAGCATCGCAAAGAAGGAGATCGTGGCGTAGTTGAATGGGGTGAAGAACTGTTCCATCCGCGGCCGGATGATCTCCTCGGGCTGGTCCTCCGCCACTCCCCGCTGCACCATCATGTCCACATGGGCCTCGAACTTTCCATCCTCCACCCACACGTAATACAGCCAGAGGAAGGTGCCCATCATCAAGGCATACAGCGCGGCATTGCGGAATCCGTTGCGAAGCAGGTCGGGAAAACCCACCCAGGGGTCGCGCATCATCATGCGTTGGCCAGTGAAGAAGACCACGGTCACAATGGCCAGGAAATGGACCAGCATGAAGTCCATGCCTTCCACGGGGCGGCCCAGGAGGTAGAGCGCCAGGCGGAACACCATCACGGTGAACGCGACGATCGCGGCGAAGATCATTGTTGTTCGTGTTCAGGGAACAAGATCGGAAGAGGCAGGAGCAAGGGCAGGTAACAACACTTTGGGGAAAGTGTATGGACCTCCTTCACCGGTGGCACTTCGTTCCCCTTGATAGCGATCAACGGGGTCGTGTTTTCTCACAATACTTCTCCGGATGTTCGATCATATGACCCAGCATTCGCCCCACCTCTTCGGACAAGTCCACGATCGGTCTAATATCGGCTTGTGATACGTATTCGCAGGCAACGGCATGGTCCATCCAACATTGGGTTTCGGCATTCTCCCCATCGCAGTCCGTCATTTTGGAGACGAAGTGTGCTGGGTAACGTTTCTTCCGATATCCTTCTGCGAATTGAGCTGTAACGGAGCGGGATGACCTGCGGATCTGGTCCGTAAGTGAGTACTTCTCCTCTGCAGGGAAACGCTTCGAAAGCTTGAACACCAGTGTGGCCATTTGAAATGCCTTCTGGTAAACGGTCATATCGCGGAATCCTGACATGGTCTGCAAGTGTTGGCCCACCACGAAAGTACTTGCTCCTGCCCTTGCTCCTGTCAACTGCCCCTGCCCCTGCTCCTAGCTGTTCATGCTCACAAGGAACTCCTCGTTGCTCTTGGTGCCTTCCATGTGCTTGCGCACGAAGTCCATGGCCTCCACGCTGTTCATGTCGGCCAGATGCTTGCGCAGGATCCACGTCCGTTGCAACACGTCCTTGTGGTGCAGCAGATCGTCGCGGCGCGTGCCGCTGGAGAGGATATCGATGGCGGGGAACACACGACGGTTGCTGATCTTGCGGTCCAACTGCAGTTCCATATTGCCCGTGCCCTTGAACTCCTCGAAGATCACCTCGTCCATCTTGCTGCCGGTATCGATCAGTGCGGTGGCCAGGATGGTGAGGCTGCCACCGTTCTCGATGTTCCGTGCCGCGCCGAAGAATCGTTTGGGTTTCTGCAAGGCATTGGCGTCCACGCCGCCGGAGAGGATCTTTCCACTTGCGGGCTGCACGGTGTTGTAGGCGCGTGCCAGGCGGGTGATGGAATCCAGCAGGATCACCACATCGTGGCCACACTCCACCATGGCCTTGGCCTTCTCCAGCACAAGACCTGCCACTTGTACGTGGCGTGAGGCAGGCTCATCGAAGGTGCTGGCGATCACTTCGGCTTTCACATTGCGGGCCATTTCGGTCACTTCCTCAGGCCGCTCGTCGATCAGCAGCACGATGAGGTAGACCTCCGGATGGTTGGTCGCGATCGCATTGGCCACATCCTGCATCAGGATCGTCTTGCCGGTCTTGGGCTGTGCCACGATCAGGCCGCGCTGCCCCTTGCCGATGGGACTGAACAGGTCCACGATCCGCATGCTCAGGTTGGGCTTTCCTTCCGCTAGGTTGAACTTCTCGTCGGGGAACAGGGGCGTGAGGTACTTGAACGGCACCCTGTCGCGGACCCATTCGGGGTCGCGTCCATTGATGCTCTCCACCTTCAGGAGCGGGAAGAACTTGTCGCCTTCGCGCGGAGGTCGCACATAGCCGAACACCGTATCGCCCAGCTTCAAGCTGTACTGCTTCACCTGCTGCTGGCTCACGTAGACATCGTCGGGTGAAGCCAGGTAGTTGTAATCGCTGCTGCGCAGGAACCCATACCCTTCGGGCATCAACTCCAACACGCCGCTGGTTTCCACGAAAGTGTCGATGGGGATCTGCTCGCGTTGCGGGGGGCGTTCCTGTCGTCCCTGTTGTTCGTGGCGCTGAGGGCGTTCCTGTCGCCCCTGCTGTTGTTGCTGCTGTTGCTGTTGTTGCTGCGGATGAGGTGGGCGATCTTGATCACCACGCTCGCGTCCTGAGCGTTGGCCTTCGGGCTCTCCATCACCACTGCGCTGTTGTTCACGGTCCGGGCGGTCGCGGCGATCGCGTCGCTCCCGGCGGGGGTCCTGTTCGCGTGGTCCACGATCTTGCGGCCGTCCACCCCGGTCCCCTCCTTCGCGATCACCGCCGCGCTCGGGGCCTTGGGGTGCCCGATCACGGGGCCCCTGGTCCCGCGTTTTCGCAGTGGGGGCAGCAGGTGCCTGCGCTGCTTCCGGCTTGCGATCCTTGCTCACCGTTCTTGCATCCGAACTGCTGTCCGCATCGTCATCGCCGTTCTCTTCGTCATCATCATCCTCATCGTCATCATCGTCCTCATCATCGTCGTCGTCATCGTCATCACCATTGGCGAACAAGCCTTCGGCGACGGTGGGAGGCTCAGGGTCCTCCACGGGCTCCACCTCGTCGGCTGTGGCCATGGAAGTGATGTCCTGCTCGTCACCCACAAAGGTGGGGGCCAGGGGCTTGCCCTTGTCGGCCTTCAAGGCCTGTTCGGAAATGATCTTGGCGATCAGGTCCTGTTTCTTCAGGGTATCGGCCTTCTTCAGGTTGAGCTGCTTGGCGATCTCCTTCAGCTCGGAGAGCTTCATGCTGCTCAGCGTGCTCTGGTCATACATGTACGAAGGGATAAGAATGTGCGGTGTGAATGACCGATCCGGTCGAATGGAAAGCCTCTTGGGGCCTCAATGGTCTGTCCGAAGGAGAGAGCGGTTGGGTGGCGCTGATCGGGTCCGGGTCATATGGACCCACGTACCGCGCCGCTGCGAATGCGGTGCAATGTTAAGGCCTGCGACCCATAATGCCGCACGTTGGGAATGTTTTTTTCAAGCTCTCCTGCTAACCCGCCACCCGTTCCGCTCCACCGGGCAGGCTACAACTACCTTCGCGCCGGGTGCACCCGGATCAGGTCCGTCCACCATTCGATACGCGCATGTTGCAACGCAAACAGACCGTTTTCCTCGCTTTGGCCGCCGCACTATCACTGGCCACCTGGTTGTTCCCCATCGCAGAGTACGATCGCCTTGGCGAGCACTATGTGCTGCACACCACCGGCTTCGTCACACCGGAAGGTACGGTCGACCCCGACTTTTCAATGAAAGTTCCGTTCTCGCTGCTCCACACGGTCCTGGCCGGTGTACTCTTGGTATCGATCTTCCTGTACCGCAACCGTGCCCGGCAGCGTGCGGTGGTGCGGATCACCTACATGCTGGTACTGGGATTGATCGCCTTCCAATTCATCACGGAGAACTCCGTGTCGGCCTACCTGTCGCAGACCGGCGCTGTGGAGAGCAGCTACGGGCTGTCCTTCTTCATCCCCTTGGTGGTGCTCGTCCTCACCTTCCTGGCCGAGCGGGGGATCCGCGCCGATGAGGCACTGGTGCGAAGCATGGATCGCCTTCGCTGATCCCGGTCTCAGCGCTCCACTTCCACCTTCAGGCTGGTGCTGCTCTCGCCCATGGTCAATACCAAGAGATAGGTGCCTGCTGCGAGGCCTTCGAGCGGAAGTTCGATCAACTCCATGTCGGTACCTGGTCGCATGTCCCGGCCGGCCACATGTTTGCCGCTGAGGTCGAACAACTGGCCCACCACGCGGTTCCCTGCACAATCGCCAAGCCGTAGTTGGAGCATATCGCGTGTCGGATTGGGGAACACTTCGGCGGTGCAGGGGAAGGTGTGCACATGTTCAGAAAGCCCTACCGGTCCAAGGGGGTGCGTGTCGAAACCGGCGTTGATCGGTTCGGCAAGCATGGCCGCAGCAGCCAGGGTGGCCTTGGTGTTCATGGTGAGGAAATCCATGTCCAGTGAGTCGACCCGATCGCTCGGCTGGTGGTAGTTCGCATTGCGGAACTCGCTTCCGTCGGTGAGCATCAGGGCCTGCATACCCGCATCCCAGAAGCGGGCGTGGTCACTTCGGCGCAGGTCGGGTGCGATCTGGCCATTGCCCGGTACGGACAATGCGATGCACCGGAGATCGGGAACATAGGTGTTCGCCGCTGACATGTACGCATCGATCAATGGCTGCGATGCCGCATTCCCTACCACGGTGAGGAAGTTTCCCCGGTATTCGTCGGCTGCGATGGCCGCCACCGCTGCGGGGAACAACAACTCGAAACCGGCGGGCACCAACTGGCTGTTCGGTGCATCGCTGTAGTATCCGATCATTTCAAGGTTCAAGACGCCCTGGATCTCCTCCCACGCTGGAATTCCGTTGAGTACATACGCTGCCGAGCCGACAAGTCCGAGTTCCTCGAAGCTGAAGCCGATGAAGCGCAGGCTCTTCCTGAAGCGGTACTGCCTCATTATGCGGGCAGCTTCCAATGTAGCCACCACACCGCTCATGTTGTCATCGGCACCTGGCGTGTTCGGAACGCCATCATAGTGGGCGTCCACAATGTAGGTTTGGCTGTCGTCTTCCAACCCGGGGTGTCGTCCGATCACATTGGGCACCGTGGAACCAGCGAACGTGACGTCCTGAGAACCCACTTCGAGTCCGGCGGTGGTGAAGGCTTCAACGAGCGAGTCGCGCACCGCTTCAAGCCCCGCGACATGCGAACTGTGGTGCCGGGGGATCGACAGTGCGTTCATGCGTTCGGCGATGCGCTGCATATCGACCTGGTCCACGAGCGTCTGGATGCTGGGTACATGGCCATCATCGGCCACTACCATCACGGTCACCTCCTGGATATTCGGTATGCCATCGTAGGTCCATGTGATGCTGTGTCCATTGCCGGGTTGGATGCCGGTTCCCACGTCACCACTGACCATGGCGACATCAGCCTGATAGGTGGTGCCACCGTCCAGCGATGCGCGCAAACTCACTGTGCACGGATCGTTCTCGCTATCAGCCAGGTCGTACGTGACAGTGACCATGGCCGCGCCTTCATCCACTTCGGTACCCGTGATGAGCACATTGGGAGGCATGTTCTGTGCAAGGATCGCGGTGCACAGCGTCATGAAACAAAGGAGCGTTGGAATTCTCATGATGTTCCGGGTCAATGGAATGGCAAGATAGAAGTCGTTATGCACACGGGGTCAATGCGGTGGAAGCTTGATGAGCAGAGGGTATTAGGAGGCGGTGGGTCCGTGGCAGGCTTCTACCTTTGGCGCCCTTTGCACACGCATCAACCATCAATGTCATCATTCCACTGGGCCACGCTCCTTCTGTTCATTCCCATGCTTGCTTCCTGCGCTGGCGAAGGATCCGACGAAGTCCCGAAGGCCGATCGATCCTACGTCATGGACCATCACAGCAACGCACGGCCGCAGGAGGCGGCCATCACACACCTGGACCTTGATGTACGGGTGGACATGGAGTCCCAGCGCATCGAAGGCATCGCGGGGTATGACATCAGGCACGAAGGAGCGGATCGCATCATCTTCGATACCGAGGGTCTGGAGATCCTGGCCGTGACCGATGCGGATGGCTCGAAGCGGACGTGGGAATTGGGTGAAGAGACCTTGCTGGGCCGACCCTTGATCGTGCGTTTGGATCCCACCACGGACCGGGTGAACATCCACTATCGCACGGGTCCGGGTGCGAAGGCCCTCCAGTGGCTGAGCCCCGAGCAGACCTCGGGCGGTACGCAACCCTTCCTGTTCACACAGGGCCAGGCGATCCTTACGCGTACCTGGATCCCCATCCAGGACAGCCCAGGCATAAGGATCACGTATGCCGCCACGGTCCAGGTGCCACCTGCATTGATGGCGGTGATGAGCGCATCGAACCCGCAGGAGCGCGCGGTCGACGGGCGATACGAGTTCCACATGGATCAACCCATTCCGGCCTATCTGATCGCCCTGGCGGTGGGCGACCTCGTATTCGCGCCGTTGGGTGAGCGTAGCGGTGTCTATGCCGAACCCAGCATGGTGGAGAAGGCAGCCTGGGAATTCGCTGATACCGAGGACATGTTGAAGGCGGCCGAGGAGCTTTACGGACCGTACCGGTGGGAGCGGTATGATATTCTGGTATTACCACCGAGCTTTCCGTACGGGGGCATGGAGAATCCGCGTCTCACCTTCGCCACGCCCACCATCATCGCCGGCGATCGCAGTTTGACAGCGCTCGTCGCTCACGAGTTGGCCCATAGCTGGAGCGGCAACCTGGTGACCAATGCCACGTGGAACGACTTCTGGTTGAACGAGGGATTCACCGTGTATTTCGAGAACCGGATCTGCGAGGCGGTCTATGGTGCTGACTTTGCGCGCATGAACGCATTGTTGGGATACCAGGATCTGCAGGGCACGGTGCAACGTCTGAAGAAAGAAGGACATACCAAGGACACGCACCTGCGCCTGGACTTGAAGGGTCGCGATCCTGACGATGGCATGAACGACGTTGCCTATGAAAAGGGCTATGCCTTCCTGCGTGTGATCGAGGAGAAGGTGGGCCGCCCCAGGTTCGATGCATTCCTGCGTGGCTACTTCGATCGTTTCGCATTCCGTTCCATGGACACCGACACCTTCCTGGAATACCTGGATACCCAGCTATTGGCTCCCGCCAATGTAGAGCTGGATGTGGCCGAATGGGTGGACGGCCCGGGTATTCCGGCCAATTCGCTGGTGCCTGTTTCGGACCGGTTTGCAAAGGTCGAGCAGGAACTTGCGCGCTGGGTGGCGGGTACGCCGGCGCGGGAATTGGCTTCACAGGAATGGACCACCTATGAATGGTTGCATTTCCTGCGCGGCCTGCCACCAGGGATACCTGGTCCACGCATGGTCGAGTTGGACGAAGCATTCGGGTTCACCGCCAGCGGTAACGCCGAGATCCTGGCGGCGTGGTTGGATCAATGCATTGCCAATGATCACGAGGCCGCATACAGCAAACTCGACTCGTTCCTGACCACGGTGGGTCGACGGAAGTTCCTGGTGCCCCTGTACAAGCGGTTGCTGGAAACCGAGAAGGGCCGGATCACTGCACAGACCATCTATACGGAGGCTCGACCCGGATACCACAGCGTTTCCGTGCGCACCATCGATGAGATGTTGGATTGGAAGAAAACAGCACCTCCTGTCGACTTCTGAGAACGATCGGGTCGGCCATTCGGAAAACCGCTAACCTGCCAACAGCCGGGCGAGCAGGACCGGTTCCAGGACATGTCCACCTACAAAACGGTGGACCTTGTACGATATATCCATGGTATCGAGCCTGGCCGTGGTAGCCTTCAAGACTTGCTCATCGGCGTACTGGTCCTGGGTACCCAATACGATATCGGGTACGAAATGAGCCCAGGCCTTTCGTAGTTCGGCAGACCCTGGTTCCGGCGGAATGCCACCGGCCCAAAGTACCAGCCTGTTCATGCGTGTGCGGCCGAGCAAGCTCCAACGACAAGCAGTTGCAACACCTTGTGAGAAGCCCAGGACGTTCACGGGCTTGTCACCCACTTCGGATCGGATCGTGTCGGTCAGTGCATCGAGGTAGTTCACCTGGTCCTTGATCTCGTGTTCGCGATCCTCACGCGTCATCCAGGTGGCACCCACGCGTTGGTGCGCTTCATCCAGATAGAAGCGGTTCAATCCTTCAGGGGCCACGATCAGCAGGTCCTTGTGCAGTCCATCGAACTTGGTGAGGAAGAAGCGCGCCAGGTGACCGTATCCATGCAACACGATCCAGATGGCACGCGCGGTCTTCGTATCACCAAGCTGATGGTAGCGTGCGGTGCGTTGCACCCGGATGAAGCGCTCCTCCATGCGGCCTTCAATAGTCCAGCAATTCCTTCAGCACGGCTTGCACTTTTTCCGCACTGGGGATCATGGTGGCTTCCAGTGTGCTGTTCAAAGGGATCGCCGGCATGTCCACCGATCCGATCGTGCGCACCGGTGCATCAAGTTGCTCGAAGCACGCATCGCCGATAAGTCCTGCGAGTGCCTGTGCAAAGCTGTTCGTGAGCTGTTCCTCCGTGACCACAAGACAACGGCCGTGACGCTTCACCTGCGCCATCACGGTCTCTTCATCGAGTGGCACCAAGGTGCGCAGGTCGATGATGGAGACGCGACCGGGGAAAGCTTTTTCTGCACCCTTGGCCCAATACACCCCCATGCCGTAGGTGACGATCACTGCGCCTTTGCCTTGGTCCACATTTTCCGCGTCGGCTTCCTGGACGATGCGTGCTTTGCCGAACGGGATCACATAGTCCGCGCTGGGCTCCACGGTCCGTGCCTCCTCGGTACCCTTGATCTTGCTCCAGTAAAGCCCCTTGTGTTCCAGCATCACCACGGGATTGGGGTCGTGGTACGCCGCTTTCATCAGACCTTTCAGATCCGCACCGGTGCTCGGGTACGCGATCTTGATCCCCTTGATGTTGCACAGCACGCTTTCCACGCTGCTGCTGTGGTAGGGTCCGCCACTTCCGTAGGCGCCGATCGGTACGCGGATGATGCAGGACACCGGCCACTTGCCCACCGTGAGGTAACAACTGCGCGCCACCTCGGTGAAGAGCTGGTTCAGTCCCGGCCAGATGTAATCGGCGAACTGCACCTCCACGATCGGCTTGAGCCCGGCGGCGCTCATCCCTACGGTGCTACCGATGATGAAGGCTTCCTGGATGGGTGTGTTGAACACGCGGTGGTCGCCGAAGTCGCGTGCAAGTGTGGCTGCCTCGCGGAACACACCGCCCAGGCGCCCGCCCACATCCTGGCCGTAGAGCAGGCAGTTGGGATCCGCCTGCATCAGTTCGCGGATGGCGAAGAGCGCGCTGTCCACCATCACGGTGGGTTCGCGATCGGCCGGGGCACGCTCACCTTTCTCCTCCGTGATCGGGGTGGAGGCGAAGACATGTGTTGTCAGGTCCTCCGGGGTGGGATCGTCCGCAGCTTTGGCACGCTCGAAGTCGGCACGCACCCGGGCATCGGCCTCCGTCTCCATGCGGTCCAGTTCCGAAGGCTTGATCCGCATGTCGAGCAACTGCTGGCGGAAACGTGGGAAGGGATCGCGTGCGCGGTGTTTAGCAAGGTCCTCATCCGTGCGGTAGAATTCCATGCGCACGCCGCTGGTATGGTGGTTCAGCAGGGGCACCTTGGCGTGTACCATGAACGGCCGCCGTTCGCTGCGCACCGTCGCTATTACTTCGTGCAGGGTGTTGTAGCACAAGGGGAAGTCGGTTCCATCGATGCTGCGCACCTCGAGGCCTTTGAAACCTTTGGCATAGTCGGTGGCATCGCCCACGCGGATCTCGTCGGCACTGGCGCTGATGTCCCATTCATTGTCCTGGATCAGGTAGATGATCGGCAGCTTCTTCAGCACCGCCATCTGGAAGGCCTCGGCCACTTCACCCTCTGTGATGGACGCATCCCCAAGCGAGCACACCACTACCGGTGCTTCTCCTTCCCCGAGCGGAGTCGAGGGGTCATGCGGAATACCCGCCTGTTCCTTGTACCACATGGCAAGTGCGATGCCGGTGGTGGGAATGGCCTGCATACCCGTGGCGCTGCTCTGGTGCGGGATCTTGGGCATGTGATCCCTGCGCAGGCTTGGGTGGCCGTAGTACGTGCGTCCACCGCTGAAAGGGTCGTCGCGCTTGGCCATCAATTGCAGCATCAACTCGTAGGGCTCCATGCCGATACCAAGCAGGATGCTGTCGTCGCGGTAATAGGGTGCCACGAAGTCCTGTGGAAGCAGCTGCAGGCCCAGGGCAAGTTGGATGGCCTCGTGGCCCCGGCTGGTGGCATGCACATACTTGGATGTGAATTTGGCGTGCTCCTCATAGACCGTGGTCATGGCCTTTGCGGTACACATCAGCTCCCAGGCTTTCAGCAGGGTATCAACGCTCAGTGCGGTGTTCACGTCCTTTTCGGCAGCAGTGATGGGCATGGAAGAACAGCGATATGATGCGGCGGCAAGTTACGAGGCCGGTGCGGGGTGGCATCAGTGCCGTTGAGATGCCTCGATCCGACGGAGCAGGCGATCGATGGTGCCGAGTTGCTCCTGCATGGCATCGATGAGGATGCCCTTGAAGAACAGGGAGGAGAACAACAGGTTGCGCCATTCGGTCTCCCGAGCCATCCGGTCCATAGCTTCCATCTCAGGGGCGATGAGCAAAACGCGGGCATCGGCGAACGGAAATATGCGATCGAGACTGAAGCGTTTGTCGATGTCGCTCATCTCCTGGATCTTGAAGTAGTCCTGCTCATAGAGCATCATCAGGTCGCGGACGAGATCCCTGTCCTGCAGCAACGACAGCGTTCCGCTGGAGCGCATGGCGTGGTAGGTGACAAGTTGGAAAGGGATGCGGCTGTAGGACATGGAAGGCCCGAGGACATCGGTGATGGAGTCGGCGGGAATGGGTTCATCCACATGGCGTGAAAGACGCTCGGTCAGTCCCACGATCCATTGCATTTCGTTGATCTCGCGTGCCAGGTTCAGAGAATCCTGACGCAGGTCCGTGATCAGGTCGCCCAGTAGCTGTTGTTCGGTCCGCCGGTCCTGCATCTCCTTCCGCCATTCGTTCAGCAGGAAGCTCACCATGATGCCTGCCACGATCACCAGGAACTCGATACCGTGCCGTGCCCAGTGGATGTGGCGGCGTGCAGGCCGATCCCGTGCAGGTCTGCGCGGGACTTCAGTGACCGATCGTTGCACGCTCTCCTGGCGGGTGGCCGCCGGTTTGCGCCGTCGGCGTGAAGGGTGCCTGCCCGATCCGGAACTTGTTCGTTCGTCATCCATGATTTATCGCTTTGCCGCGGTGTGCATTACCCAGGCCCAAGGTATCGGTCATCCTCCATTCGATATGCGTGACAACGAAGGCCATGGCTGCATTAACTTTCGGGCATGGCAAGGAAGATCACCCTGGAGCTCCCGGATCACCTCGACATGGACGAGAAGGAATTGCTGTTGATGCTGGCGGCACATCTGTATGGTGATGGCAGGCTCACAATGGGCCGTGCTGCCGCTTTGGCCGGAGTCACCAAGCGGATGTTGATGGAGAATCTTGGGCGCTTCGGTGTGCCGGTGTTCAACCATCCCGCCGAGGACCTTGAGCGCGACCTTAGGAATGCAGCGGGTCGTCATCAGTGATAGCAGTTGCCTGATCGGGCTACTGAACATCGGGCGTTTGGAATTGCTCCATAAGCTCTACGGTGAAGTGCTGACAACTCCTGAGGTGATCAACGAGGTTGGTGTCGGGCTTCCAAGCTGGCTCGTGGTGCAAGAGGCCACGAAGAAGGATCTAGTGGCTCAATTGCGTATTTCCATCGATCTGGGCGAAGCCACGGCCATTGCTTTAGCTACTGAGTTCCCGGACGCCGTTGTCATATTGGATGATCGGGATGCTCGCGCGGCAGCCATGCGCCTCGGCCTCGAACTGACCGGAACCTTAGGCGTCTTGCTGGCAGCGAAGCATGCTGGGTCTCTCATTGAGATCCGTAGCTCCATGGAGGCCTTGAGCCGCATCGGCTTCCGCATGTCCGATGAGATCAAACAGAAAATGTTGCAGATGGCTGGCGAGGAATGACCGTATTCTGTTCACCCATGAAGTGTACGGACCGCTAATCATTTACTTCGCATCCGCTCTTCTGAACCTGCACAAATTCGGCACCATGGACCGCCATTCCCACGAACTCGACCACCGCATCGTCGGTGATGACATGCAATGTGTTGAGATCACACTCGATCCCGGGGAGACCGTGATCGCCGAGCCCGGTGCATTGATGATGATGGACGATGGCATCCGCATGCAAACCATATTCGGCGATGGCAGTGGCAAGGAGCAGAGCCTGTTGGACAAGGTGTTCAGTGCAGGCAAGCGTGTGCTTACGGGCGAGAACCTGTTCATGACCGCGTATACCAACGAGTCCACCGGTATCCGTACGGCCTGGTTCGCGGCGGCCTATCCGGGGAAGATCCTTCCATTGGACCTGCGCCGTTTCAACGGGCAGCTGATCTGCCAGAAGGATGCGTTCCTCGCTGCTGCGAAGGGCGTCAGCGTGGGCATCGCTTTCAACAAGAAGCTTGGTACCGGCCTCTTCGGCGGTGAGGGCTTTATCATGCAAAAGCTCGAAGGTGACGGCCAGGTGTACATACACGCTGGTGGCACGCTGGTGGAGCGCGAGCTGATGCCCGGCGAACTGCTGAAGGTGGACACCGGATGCCTGGCGGTGATGACCGGCAATGTGCAGTACGACATCCAATGGGTGGGCGGGATCCGCAATTCCATCTTCGGAGGGGAAGGATTGTTCTTCGCCACACTGCGCGGCCCGGGCCACGTATGGATCCAGAGCCTCCCCTTCAGCAGGCTGGCTGATACGATCCTCGCCTCTGCTCCAAAGGCAGGAGGCAAACGCAGGGAGGAGGGCAGTATCCTCGGTGGGTTGGGCGATCTGCTGGACGGCAGGGATCGGCGATAAGCCCGTTCGACGCGGTACCTTCGGCGCCGCTTCGGATCATCCATGCGTGGCCACTGCCTCCTACTCGTGTTGCTGCTCACCGGATCGGGGACCGTGGCCCAGGTTACGACCAAGCGTATCACGCATCAGCAACTGCTATGGTTCGCCTATTTCAATCGGGTGGACCTCGGCCCCAAGTGGTACATGGTCTCCGAGTTACAAGAGCGTCGATTCGCCTTTCCGGACCGGCAGCACCAGCTCGTGTTACGGGCGCATGCGCATCGGGTCTTCGCCGAGGGTTGGGACGCCTCGGTCGGCTTCACCTACTTCCTGCAAAGTCCGCAGGACCCACGCTCCACATCCACGCTGGTGGTGCCCGAACTGCGACCACATGTCCAGGTGGACGGTCGCAACAAGCTGCATCCACGCTGGGAACTCGTTCACCGTTATCGCGTGGAACGGCGCTTCTTCCGCAATGTGCAAGGGGAGGATCTGGTTCCCGGCTACTGGGGTTGGTTCCGGTTCCGATATCGTCTCACGGTGCAGTACAAGGTGTGGAGCAAAGATGACCGAAGTCTCAAATTGAACGTGAGCGACGAGATCCACTTCAATTTCGGATCGCGTGTGGTGATGAACAGCTTCGACCAGAACAGGATCTATGCAGGCGTGGTGTACGGCTTCAACAAGGGCTTGAGCGCCGGCATCGGTTACTTGAACTGGTTCCAACAGCGCACATCGGGTGTGGACTACTACGACCGTGACATCGTGCGCCTGATCGTGGAACACCGTCTGTGGCGGAGCACACCAAAGGAGAAACCCGCAGACTGACCATCGGCCTTTCTCTATTGAAGGCCGGTCCATGTTATCCCGGCATCTTCTCACCCGGCCGGTACACCGTCTTCTCGATAGGGCGATGCTCGGGTTGGAGGCTGTGGAGGAAATGATACAGGGCCTTCAGGTCGATGGTGTCCATGCGTGAGAAAGCGCCCCAAGGCATGGGCGTGCCTTGTATCAAGCGCCCCGCCTTGAAGCGACGGATGAAGGTCTCTTCATCCCAATGCGCCATCACGCCGGTCTCGAGATCCGGGGTGATGTTCGGGGACATGTGTCCGTGCCCATCGCTGAATTCGTCGGGCATGAAGAACATGCCGCCGGCGAAGTCCTTGCCGATGAACTCCCCGGTGGTGAGGTCGCGCTCGGTGTGGCATCCTCCGCAGTTGGCCACGCTCTGAGCGAGGTAGCGGCCGTATTCGGCGGTGCTGTCGCGCTGAACACGCACTGGTGGGGTGTTCTTCGGCCCCAGCGGGGTGTAGCCCATGGCGGTGAAGATGGCTTTTCCCAGAAAGCTGTACTCCGAGCGTGGCACATGGTGCTTCACCGGTGGCTGCGAACGCAGGAAGGAGATCACAGCCGTGAGGTCCTCGTCACTCAGTTCCTGGAAGGGCATGAACTCCATGAGGATCGCGCCATCGTGCGCCACCGAGTAGCGCAGTGCGCGGGCGATCTGTGCGTCTGACCAGGTGCCGATACCGGTCTCCTTATCCGGGGTTAGGTTAGGTGCATGGAAGGTGCCGAGGGGGAAGGTGTTCACCCAGCCACCGCTCAGGGGAAGGACCTCCTGCCCGTTCTCCACGACCATGATCTTGTCCATGGGCATGTGGCAGGTGGCGCAATGCGCGGGACCGTATGCCAGGTAGCGCCCGCGTTCGATCAGCGCGGGATCGGTGCTGGCGTGGATGTCGATCAAGGGCGCATCATGCGTCTTTCCCCAGGCCATGTTCACGTACACGACGAAGCCGATGACGATGACGGCGAGGACGGCGAGGATCTTCAACAGGATCTTCATGGGAGAGTGGTTTGGTGGTACTGGGATCGATCAAGCGTTGAGGATGACACGTCCGGAATTTCCATCCACGGTCACCGTGCTTCCATCTGCGATCCGCTGCGTGGCGGAATCGGTGTTCACCACGGCGGGAATGCCGAACTCGCGGGCGATGATGGCCGGATGGCTGAGCATGCCGCCCTCGTCGGTGACCAGCGCACCCACACGACCGAAGACCATGCTCCACTCGCCACTGGTGATGCGGCACACCATCACATCGCCGGGCAGCACGCGGTGGAAGTCCTGCGGTCCGGTGACCACGCGCGCGGTGCCTGTGTACGTGCCAGCGCTCGCCGGTTGACCGACCAACATGCCGTCCGTTCGCTCCGTTGCTTCAGGCGCGGTCATCTCCACCTCTATCATCCATCCGAAGAGTCGGAAAAGCTTGCGCAAGGGTGGCGGGAAAGGGTCCGTGGGAGGCAGGGGCGCCTCGGGGGGGCCATACACGCGTGGCCCCCGGTTGAACTTCGCCCATTGCTCTTCGCCGCGTCGCCGATCGATGCGCGCGTTCATATCCGGCAGTTCGCCCAGGAAGGCGGGTTCCAGTTCCTCAGGCTTCAAGTAGATGAGGTGTCCGGGTTCCTTCAGCCCCTTCATGCGTCGGCCCATCTCCAATAGGTGCAGGCGCAGCATGCCGAAGATGGTGGCGATGGTGTAGAAGCCGTTCTCGTCGCGGTAGCTGTAAGCGCGCTTCGCCCAGGTGGCCAGGTCCTCGAACTCCGCAAGCAAGGGTGTTCCCGCGAGCTTCGCGCGCGCCGCGGCGTGCAGTTGCTCGCGTTCGGCATCCATAGCGCTGGATGGATCAGGTCTTCCTTCGGCGATGTAGGTGAGGATGTCGCGCACCTGCCGCTCCACCAGTTCCGGCGTTTCGCCCAAGGTGGGGTTGTGCAGATCGTAATTCTGGATGCGCAAGCGGTTGGCATGTTTCCACGCATCGAGCTCGGATCTGAATGCAGGCTTCACAGCGATCGAAGCCACAACGTCTTGGGTCATTGAAGCCACTGTCGCCTTCGCCTCGGAAGCGTTGAAATGCACCTTGCAAAGTGCCGTGAGTTCATCGTGGACCGCCGTAGTTGCCTTGCTCCAGCCGCCCATGGCGCGAAAGGTGGTGGCGGTGTCCCAGCCGAGGTGGTCCCTGGCGAACAACCCAAATTCGCAGATCGCGATCCAGTTGCCCATGGTCTGCGCATGTACGCGCAAGCCGTCCCGGAAATGCTCCTTCAGTTCGCGGTAGGCGACCAGCAATGCCGCATCATCCAGCGCGCTGAGCCCATTGGGATCGAAGCGCGCGAGCCGCTGTTGGAAGTGGGGCTTCCATTTCTGCTCCCATGCCCGCATCTCAGCGTGGTGCGGTTTCTCCCGGAAGACGGCCTCGGCCTGCTTGTTCATCCTGCGCATCGCCGGCAGCAGGCGCGCCACCAGCCACATCACCCAGTTGGGCGGGGTACCTTTCTGTTCGCCGCCCTCCATGGCGAACTGCGTGTACAGGTGCCCGCCGATCATGCGCGACTTGATCTCCTTGATGGGCATGGCGTAGGTGCGCATGGCCTCCGTCTGTGCCGCATCGTAGTCCGCGCAGAAGAGCCCGAAGCCCATGGGCGAGAGCGTGGTGTGGTGGTCGTTGCGGGTCCAGGTGCCAGGCGGGATCTCCAACGGAATGGGGATCGGTTCGGGCGGTAACGCGGTGATGGGTCGCGATTGAAGGATGAATAGTGCGTCACCGTCAAATGCCCATTCCACATCCTGCGGCGCAGCGAATTGCGTTTCGATCTGCTTCACGGCAGCGGAAAGTTCTTTCGCGTGCGCTTCGCTCAGCACCATCCCGCCTTTCCCCTTCCGTGTGATGGAACCATCCTTCACTTTCACTTCCTCGGGCGTCAGTTCGCCGCTCACCAGTTTTTCGCCCAAGCCTTCCACCGCATTGATCAGCACCTCGTCCCGTACACCTGTGATCGGGTTCGCGGAGAAGGCAACGCCGGCTGCGGTCGCCTGCACCTGCTGCTGAACGATGATGGCGATAGGTTGGGTGCCGTCCAAGCCATAGGCCTTCACTTGCGCCGAGCAAGCAGAGTCCCGGCAGGCACTCAACGCGCTGGCCAATGCATCACGGCCGCGCACGTTCAGCACGGTCTCGAACTGCCCGGCGAAGCTGTGGTCCGCTCCGTCCTCGGCGATGCCGGAACTGCGCACGGCGAGCGGTACATCGCCCCATGCTCGCACTGCATCAAGGATCTGGTCGACCAACTCGTCGGTGACGCCTTCCCGCACAACGTCGCAGGGGATGACGATACCCTTCGGCACGGACAGCCCGAAGGCGATGGCGCTGGCGAGGTGTTTCGCCTTGCCGCCCACCTCGTTGAGCGGGCGGTGCAGGCATTCTTCGAGCGTGAGCGTGCGGGTCATGGTCAGGGGTCTCATGGCTTCAGCAGTTTCAGGATCGCGTTGAAGGTGGTGTGGAAGGTGTCGCCGGGCCTGGTGGGGTCGATACGCAGGCCCACCATCCCGGATCCCTGGAAGAGCGCACCGAACAGTATGGCCTGGGTCTCCACGCTCATGTCCGTGCGGAAGTCTCCGGCCTTGCGCGCTTTCCGCACATGCCCTCGGAAGAATTCGCCGAGGCTGTAGTTGATCTCAAGGTCCAACGTGCTGCCATCGGGGTACAGGGCCAGCTTTTCTGCATCGCTGAGCAGCGGGCGCTCCTCACCGCTGACCTGCATACTGTTGACGCTGAAGTAATAGCCGAAGAGGTTGATGTGCTCATTGAAGTGCGTCGCCATGTCATTGAACAGATAGCGCAACGCGGCGATCCCTTCCAGGCCCTTCACCAAACAATCAGCTTTCACGCTATAGATCCATACGGTGCTGTGGTACCAGAGCAGGGCGTCCTTGGTGGGGAAGTACTTGAAGAAGGTGACCTTGCTGATCATCGCCTTCTCGCAGAGCTCCTCCACGC
>JBGTIB010000215.1:0-7792 GCA_041745875.1 Flavobacteriales bacterium
TGACACCGAGTTCCACGATGGAGAGGTCCAGCGTGTTCGCATCATACACCAAGGTGTGGATCGTGTAGCTACCACCCTCGGTCACTTCGAAGCTCGGATCGGCACCGGCGTTCACGATCACCAGGTCCGTGCCTTGGGTCAGCACGTAGACCACGCTGTAACCGTCGGGCACGTTGGCATCACCGTTCGGGGTGGCTGTCAAGGTCGCTGGTGTTCCGCAGACATCAACGCCACCGCTCAGCGTACCGGCGCTCGGGTCGGCCACGTTGAACTGCGCACCTGCTACATCGAGGCTTGCGCAGATCGCACCGCCGCCCTGCACCAACAAGCCGTTCACATCGAAGCCGGTGGTGACACCTGGCACCACGATACTGAGATCCAGTGTTGCAGGGTCGTAAACCAATGTATGGATGGTGTACTGGCCCGTTACGTTCACGGTGAACTCGGGGGTATTGGACACACCTTGAATGACAAGGCCGGGCTCGCTGGTGAGCACATACAGGACCTGGTAGCCTACGGGCACCACGGCATCACCGTTGGGTACGGCGGTAATGGTCACACCTTCACCGGAAAGGCAGCCCGCGCCAGCGGATGCGGTTAGCGAACCCGCCTCGGCGTTGCACACGTCCGATACCACCACGGTATAGTCCTCCACTTCGCCCAGACTGTAATTCGCGCAAGGCCCTTGATAGGTGAATGCGCTCATGTTGACGCGCATGCGGGTAGCACCTGCGGGTGAGTTGGCGGGCACCGCGATGGTTCCGCTCTGCTGCCCGAACCCGATGTCCTGATAGACCAGTTCATTGGCGGCGAATACACCATCACCATTCCAGTCGATCCAAGCCCTCCAGCGATAGCGCAGGAAGAACGGACCGTTCGGGTTCACCGTGATGGTGTATGCCGACCCGGGATCCACGTTGGCCTGCAAGGCCGTGAAATCCCCGTAGCCGTTGTTGTCACCCGAGACGTTATCGATACCGGCGAACTGAACGCGTTGGATATTGAACACGTTCCCTGTTCCTCCATCGGAGGGACAGTAGGTCTGTGCTTGAGAGGAACAGGCCAGGGCGACGAATCCCGCGAGCGCCATACCTCTCCTTGCGCGCCCAGAGAAACGGCGCAGTGTGGAAGTCGACTTCCGTTGCATGATGAAATGGGTTAGGGTGGAATAATGGAAGCTCTGCACGTTTGTTTAACGTTTCAGAACAAAGAGTGAACAAGGTCGAGCCCAGAATAGTTCGGTAGCGGGCCAAGAAATTGTCCACCGGCTATCAACAGCCTATCCACATTGCGCTAATAGCGCATCAGATAGCGGCTCTGGATCACCTGTTGCCGCCGCTTTGGAAGCAACAGGTCGAAGCCCATCAGTTGTACGGGGTAGTGGTATAGTTGCAAGGTTTCGCGTGGTACCTGTCCGGCATCCAGCATCTCCTGGTGTAGTTCCGCATTGGTATAGATGGTGACACCGGGGGCGATCACATGGCGCGCTTCATCGGCATGGCTCAGCCAGCGTACATGGAAACCGGCATAAAAGTCCAGGGCCGACCCACTCGCCTGCATGCCGTAGAAGTGATCCTGGTCCAAACCCGCCTCTTCGGCCCACCGTCCGGCTTGTGCGTTGGCCTGGTAGCGTAGGATGTTGGGGTAGAAGTGCCCGTTCAGCGTTAGAGCGATGGCCACCATCATCCAGAAGGAAGCGAGGAAGAGGCCTCCACTGTCATTGACCCGGCGACGGTGGATCACGAATACGAGCAGCGCAGCGGAGAGCATCGATATGAAGGGGATGCTGCCCTGCGGGAAGGACCAGGCCGTGATGACCACGGCGAGCAACCAGAGCAGGACCAGGATGACGATGTGCACCTGGCGTGGTATGCGCATTCCGTCGGCATGCCATGCGCGCGCCGCCATCACGGCAAATAGGGGGAGCACCACATAGAGGTAATGCGGCAGCTTGAAGCGCGAAAAAGAGATGGCGAGGAAGACCAGGAACGCACCGCTGAAGGAGGCGTGTTCCGGCCAGGTCGATCCGCGGAAAACGGCACGACCGCTCTGATACAAACCCAGCAGCACGAACACGGTCCATGGCAGCAACTGCCAGAGCACCTCATGGGTGAAGAAGAACACCGAACTGTCGTCCTTCCAACGGTTCTCGCCGGTGATGCGCCCGAAGCTCTGCTCCCAGAAATAGAAACGAAGGCCATGCGATCCGTGCTGCGCGTGGAGGCCGATGCACATGGGCACCAGGAATAAGGCTACCAGCACGGGAACGATCAGGAGACGCGGATCACGCAGTACTGCCCAGCGCCGGGTGATCGCGATATGCCCGCCGATGGCTAGCGCCGGTGCCATCAAGCCCATGGGACCCTTGGCGAGCATGCCGGCGGCCACCGCCAGGGAGAAGCCCAGGAGCTGCCACCAACGGCGTTGTTCCACCCAGGCCATGCCCAGCCAGATGGCAGTGATCACCGATCCGGTGAGGATGGTGTCGCAGCGCACATCGTTGGTCATCAGCAGCCAGGCCGCGCTGCCACCGAACATCAGCGCCGCCGTGCGGGCCACGGGCAGCGGGTGGTGCAGACGTGCGAATCGCATCGTGGCGTATATCCCCAGGAATGCGAAAAGGATGCTCGGCAACTTGTAGCTCCAGTTATGCACCCCGAAGAGCTTGAAGGATAGAGCGGACAACCAGAAATGCAGTGGCGGCTTGTCCAGGTAGTCGTTGCCGCGAAAGTGGAGTTGGGTCCAGTCGTCGCTGTGCAGAAGATCACGGGCCATGCTGGCGTACTGAGCGGCGTCCACCTCCATCACATCCAAGGAGGCTCCCAGGACTGCGATCGCCAGCAGGGCGAGCAGTGCCACATAGTAGGTGCGGGTGGACATGGGACGGTGAAGATGGTGAACGGCGCCGCGAAGATCCCAAAGCCTTGTTAATGGACGACGCCACGCCACCGTGCAGCCCGTAACATTGCATGTCCCGTTCGTATCGCATCATGCGGCGGGAGCCAGGGAACCATGGGACGCAAGGCGATCGGCACCCTTCTGCTACTGGCCACGTTGAGCGTGGTCGGCGTGGTGGCCGTACAGTTGTTGTGGTTGGAGCAGGCAGGCAGCTACCAGCGCGCCCAGGTGGCGCTGCATCGCGAGCAGGCCCAACAATTGGAGAAGCAATTCAACGACCGGGTGGTGATCGCTCTGACGGCCGTCACGGACCAGATCCTGTCCATCACCAAGGACCCCAGCGACCTGTACGATGCCGTGAAGCAGGAACGGCCGAACTACTTCGCGGTCACCATCAACGACACGCTTCACCCCTACCTGCTCGAATCGCTGCTGCGCAAGGAATTCAGCCGGCGGAACATCCAGGATGACTTCGAGTACGGCATCTACGACTGCTTCACCGACAGCATCGTCTATGGCAACTATGTCTCGCAGGATACGCTGGGCATCGACTCCGTCACGCACAGCACACTGCTGAAGCTGGACAAGGACGGGCACTACTTCGGCGTCTACTTCCCGAACCGCGAAAGCACCCTGTGGGAAGTGGGCCCTGATCGCTGGATGTGGATCTTCCCGGCCGTCGTCACGCTGATCGTCTTCGGCTTCTTCCTGTATAGTGTATGGGTGATCCTGCGGCAGAAGAAGCTCAGTGAGATGAAGAACGACTTCATCGGGAACATGACCCATGAACTGAAGACGCCGATCAGCACCATCGCCCTCAGTGCCGAAGTGATCAGCGAGCCCGGCATCATCAACGAACCCGATCGCCTGGGCAACTACGCGCGCATCATCCGCAGCGAGAACGAGCGGCTGCGCATGCAGGTGGAACGTGTTCTGCAACTGTCCACGCTCGATAAGGACAAGTTGGAGTTGAAACGCGAGCGGGTGGACATGCATGCGGTGCTCAACGAAGTGGCCGAGTCCTTCAAACTACCCATGCAGGAGCGTCATGTCGAATTGCACCTGCACCCCCATGCCGGGAATGCGGAAGTGATGGGCGATCGCATGCACCTTACCAATGCGATGTTCAACCTGATCGACAACGCACTGAAATACGGGCCGGACAATGCATCGATCGAGGTGCGCACACGCCAGGAACGGGGCGGGATCGCCATTGCGGTGGTGGATCATGGGATCGGCATCAGCAGTGAGGATCTCAAGCATGTCTTCGAGCGTTTCTATCGCGTGCATACCGGGAACGTGCACAACGTGAAAGGCTTCGGCCTGGGCCTCCACTATGTGGAACACATTGCACAAGCCCACGGGGGCAAGGTCTCCGCAAAGAGCGAATTGGGAAAAGGAAGTACGTTCACACTGTCGCTTCCGATGAACCGATCATGAGAAAGGGAACGCCTCAGGTCGATACGAACACAACATCCGCTCTGTACCCTAAGCCAACAACCGCATGACCGACCCGAAAGCCGCCATCCTGCTTGTGGAGGACGACCAGAACCTGGGCTTCGTGATCCAGGACGCGTTGAAGCGCAAAGGCTACCAGGTACACCTGGCGCGCGATGGCAAGGAAGGGTTGAAGCAGTTCAACGAACAGGCGTACGACCTATGCGTGCTGGATGTGATGCTGCCCCACAAGGACGGTTTCAGTCTGGCCGAGGACATCCGCATGGTGAATGCACAGGTGCCCATCGTGTTCCTCACCGCGAAGAGCCAGACGGAGGATCGTATCGCAGGCTTCAAGGCCGGCGGCGATGACTACCTCACCAAGCCCTTCAGCCACGAGGAGCTGATCCTGCGCATCGAAGCCATCCTGCGTCGCACCACCAACAGCACCGACGATCCGCGTGACCGCGACCGCTTCGAGCTTGGCGACTACACCTACGACCATCGCAACCTGGTGCTCAGTCACCCCACCGAGGAACGCAAGCTCACCAAGAAGGAAGGCGCCGTGCTACGTCTGCTGTGCATGCACCAGGACCAGGTGTTGCCACGTGAACTGGTCCTCAACATGGTCTGGGGCGATGACACCTACTTCCTGGGTCGCAGCCTCGACGTGTTCATCAGCCGCCTGCGCAAATACCTGAAAGCCGACCCGACCGTGGCGATCGTGAATGTGCATGGGGTGGGGTTCAAGTTGCAGGTGGGGTAAGTGGACCAGTATTGTTCGGATCCACTTCACCTATGCAACTAGCCTATTGACCGACATGCATCGGATCCGTTGAGAACCGTAGCACCCATCCTGATCGTTGCCGAAGCTTGGACGCAAAACACCTTCACCGTTCTCACTCCCCCTCCGCATCGGCTCGGGCCTTCAACACCTCTTCGCCCATGTATCGGTATACGGTATCACTGCTCGCGAAAAGGAACTCACGCAGGAACCAGTCCGGTGTTCGCTCTGGCGTCCAACCCCACTGCCTTCCCATCTCCGTGCGTTTCATTTCTGCGAACATCACCGGCTCACCTGAATTGGCTGAATGACTGTCGGTATTGTCGAACATGAACGCATGATAACAATGCTCCATCGCAGGTAGGATCTGTTTCAATGACCTGCTGTAGCGCTCAATGACCTTGCGCTTCGGCACATCATGCCCACCTGCACTCACCCTGCTCTTAATACGGTCCACATTGATCTCGGGAGCGTTGGTGCAGATGTAATAGAGGTAGACCTTGTAGCCCGCCCGGTGCGCTCGCCGCATCAAGTCAACCTTACTCGGGTGACTGAAGACCGTCTCGAAAGAGAATTTTATGCGTTGCTTCAGCAATTGGTCGCATAAATACGCCGCGAGCAGTTGCGCGTAGTGTTCCACGAAGCGCTCGTTCACCAGCGTGAACACGCTCCCGTTCAAACGATGTCCCATTCGGAATCGACCCATGGGGAATCGACCTGACAACAAGCCGGACGAGATGGCGAACTGTCGGAGTGTCCGTCTTTCCTCCTTTACCTTGTAACCGGCCAGGTCCAGCGTTCCCTTTTCGCGCAGGATGCGTGCGATATCATCCGCATTCACATATACACCGAGGTCCACCGATCGGCCACGCACCACGGTGCCCTCCACCTGTGTCTTCATCATGCTCTTCCCCGACCCATTGGGTCCCGCGAAGATCCTCAGACGCAAGGTGGCAGGCATGGTTCACTTGGGCCGCACCACCGGCTCCAGGCGCCGCACCTTTCGTTTCACTTCGCCCTTGGCATTCACATACACCAGCCAGCCGTCCTTTTCGACCAAGATGGTCCCGCGCAATGAGAAGGCCTTCTTTACAGCAAGTTTGGTAGCTTTCTTGAGGGCTTCGTCCATTTGTTCGCCCTCCTTGCTGATCTTACGCGTGGTGGTGATCGGGATACGCTTGCTTGCCATGGACCCAAAATTACAATGGCTCGTCCATAAAGCGACATATCCGATCCATGCACGGCTCACAAGCGCTCCAAGGCATCCATCAGGTCCTGCTTCTTGCGCCGTGACACCGGGATGTTCTTCCCATTCGAGAGGATCACTTCGCCACCTTCGCCCTTGATGTACTTCTTGATGTGTTTCTTGTTCACCAGGAAGGAATGATGAACACGCAGGAAATCCTGCTCTCCCAGCAGGTCCTCGAATTCCTTCAGTGTCCTTGAGATCACCAACGGTTTGCCTTCCCGCAGATGTAGCGTGGTATAGTTGGAATCGGACTCACAGGCAAGGACCTCGTTGACGTGGATCAGTTCCAAGCCATCGTTGACCGGCAGCGCAATGACGCGATCCCCGCTCGACCGATCGATGTTCTTCAGTAACATGTCCACCATGCCGGGTTTCTCCGAGGTGCGTATCACGTCGGCCGCCTTGGTAATGGCCTCCTGAAGTTCGGTGGCATCGATCGGCTTCAGCAAGTAGTCCAAAGCACTGAAGCGAATGGCGCGAACGGCATAACCCTCGTGCGCCGTGGTGAATATCACATGCGGGCGATGCTCTCCCAAAGAGCGCAACAAGTCGAAGCCGGTCATGTCCTTCAACTCTATATCCAGGAAGAGCACTTGCGGGGAGGTGCGGCGGATCAGGTCCAGCGCAGATGGCACATCCTCCGCAGCACCCAGCACCTTGATCTCCGGATGGCGACGTTGCAGCAGACCGCAGATCATGGTGCGCGGAGCTTCCTCATCGTCCACGACGACGGCTGTGAGTGTAGGGTTCATTCAGGCTCTGAGTTGCTTTGAACAATGCGATCTGCGTGTAAGGCGAGCAGGCCGCAAGTTATCTTTTCATCTCGGAGATCGCATCGAAAGGAACCGGCCAGGTACTACGACACTTGGCTAACACTAAAGCTCATTCGTACTGAACCCCTGGTCCGCCATTCCTGTTACGCCGCGCATCATACTATAGGGAATGACACAGATCCGGGTTGAACGTGAACCGGACCGGTCCTCGGCGCCAAACTCATCAGCGACAATAAATTCCCCCAGATCGACCCCATGCCGTGACACTGCACACAGGCCATCCGCTTTGCTCCGTTGCACTACGCGAATGGTGCGTGCGCAATGGCCTCCTCGGAAGATCGTGATGGTGAGCGTTGTTCCTGCCCGCATCCACGTGCGAAATTCGCCGCTTGGCCCAACACGTACCGATACCCGCCGACCAGCCGAATTCTGCGCGATCATGCTGTACGCCATCAAGCTATCCGTCGCATGAACAATACGGCCGCGCAGTGCGACCACAGGGGGGCACGGTAACATCTAAGGCTCAAACGCAGTCGGCAGACTGCGATTTGAGCCTCTGTTGAACGAACCGGCTGGTTGGGAGGAGCGCTGCGGCCCTTTATGGAATTTCGATCCACCCGCTGTGGGCGCGGCTTTGCGGGGGTGCAGGGC
>JBGTIB010000216.1:0-17858 GCA_041745875.1 Flavobacteriales bacterium
GATCGGCACCTCGTAACCGGATTGTCCTGTGGCCCGTCGGGTCCACTTGTTGCCCCCGTTCTCGATCACGGCCCGTACGTTGTTGAAGGCCAGCTGCACGACCCGTGAAGCCGGACTGCAGCCAGCGGCCTTCGCCCCACCCGGAGCTCCGGTCGGAGGCGGAGGAGGCGCACCTGCCGTGTGCGGTGGTTCCATGGCATGGGACAGGGTCCCGATCACCAGGGTCAGGCTCAGAGCGAAGGTTCTGGTCAGGAATGCGCTTTGGATGCCTTTCATGATCTGCGGTCTTTTGTTCATCAGAAATCGAATCGGACACCCAGACGGATCGTACGCGGGAGACCGAAATTGAATGGATTGTTCACTTGCAGCGCGTACAGGTCACGGTAGGCGTCAGGGTCCACCTGACCACGGTCGGTGAGCTCCGCCAGGAAACCATCATTGGTGGGTGATCCAGTGTATCGGTACACGCCGATGATGTTCTGCGTATTGAACACATTGGTAACGAGCAGGTAGATGTTCAAATTCGCGCTCTTCGCCTTGTCGCCATCCTTCCCGCCGAGGCTCAAAGGAATATCGCGGTCCAATTGCAGGTCGGTGGTGAACTGCCAGGGCAACCGGGCGCCGTTCAAGGTGCCGTCCAACCTGTGGTTCGTTGCACCAGCGCCTTCGTTCACCACCTGGCTCGAACGGCTGTACGGGGTTCCACTGCCCAGGATGCTCACTACGTTCACACCCGTGCGGTTCAGGACCGGTCGGCCCCACAACATGGGACCGTTGTAATCCTTGCCACTGCCATAGCGGAAGTCCACAGTGCTCTGGAAGCGATGGCGCTGGTCGAAGTTCAGCGGTGCGATCGTGCGCAGGTTCGGCAAGCCAGCGTTGATCAGGTTGATCCCGGTGTTCGGCCCCGAACCGGTGCCATCGGCGAACTGCAGGGTATAGCTGGCACGCATCCAAATGTTACCGGTTCGACGCAGGTCGAAAGTGGCACTGAAGCCCTTCACGGTCCCGAAGTCGAAATTGTCATACGTCCGGTAACTGCGTGGCCATGCGTTCGCCACGTTCCGGATCTGGATCTGATCGCGCAGTTCGCGATAGAAAGCAGCCAGCTTCAGAGAGGAACTCTTGCTCAACACCTGCTGGAAGCCCAACTCGTAGTCGATCGTCTTGGTGGGTAGCAGATTGGGATTGGTAAGTATGTTCCCTGTATTGGCGATGAACGCGTACTCGATCAGGTCGGCACGTGATTGGATCGCATTGGGACGCTGGGTGAGTACATCATAGTGCGCGAAGAACACCGCCTCATCCGAGATCGGGAAGGAGAAGCTGATGCGTGGCATCACGTTCACCGCAGGCGAATAGTCGGTGAATGCGGCCTTGCTCAGTTCCGATCCCACCAGGCCACTGGCCGTACCCTGGTCGATCAGGTAAGGCTGGATCTGACCCGCCTCCTGTATGCTGTTACCGTCGGTAAGTTCCACACCGGTGGCACTGTACCACTGATCACCATCGCGGTAGCCCTTGATCGATGTGGGATTTTGCAGATCGTTCACGTAAACCACGAAATCGTCGCCGATATTGGAAGGACGGCTGGCTGCGAGTTGGCCGGAGATCGTGCTGTTCTCCGGAACGGTACCGACCGTGTAGGCTTCCTGCCAGAGATACTTGTCCTTCAGAACGTTCTGGTTCGCATCATAGCGGTCCACCCGCACACCTACGTTGAAGATGATGTCATCGAACGCGAATTTGTCCATCACGTAACCGGCCATGTAGATGGGCTGGAACGGAGCCTGTAGTCGGGTGAAATTCCCGTCATCATCACGATCGTCGAAGAACGAATCGAAGCTGGGACGACCGCTCAGGCGATTCCCCAAGTGATCATACCCCACATAAGACACGAGGTTGTTGCCATCGAGCAGCAGTTCATCCGGGGAGAACATATCCAGGGAGAAGACCGATGGGTCCAAAGCATCCACGTCGATGAAGTCCGTTCCATCGGGATCCAAACCCAACGACTCGCGCAGGTTGCGATCGAAGGCACCTTGATCCGCCCCGAGCTGCCGGGGATAGAAGTAGAACGGAACCTGACTGCCCGGCAATTGGACGATGGAGGTGGGAGGAACGGAATCGGGATCCGCACGTTCGCGGATGTGGAAGTTCGTCAACAGTCGCGCCCTGGTCCAGAGCCCGACCGGCGCCAGATCGTAGCGGCGCTGGGTAAGCTGTTCGTACTCCACCCCTACGGATACCGCGTGCGACCCGATATCGGCACTGCCAGCGGCGGTGAAACGTACTTGATCGCTTTGGCGCTTGCTGTACTGGGCACCATTGGGATTGTCGAGGAACCCGATGTTGTTCCAGAGATCATACAACGAACGGGGACGGTCACCATTCCACAGCACACCGCGGCCGGAGGTCTCCTGGAAGTTCTCATAGAAACCGATGTAGTTGGGGTCGCTGCCGGCCGGAGCACCGAAGAGTTCCTGTACAGGGAAATTCTCGGGAGCGAAGGCGTTGAAGTAGAAATTGTTGATGGCCGCGAGATCGGGGTTCTGTTCTCCTGGAGTGAAGGTCACCAACGTATCGCGATCGCCGATCTGCACCCAACGGGGTCCCTGTAGTTCGAACTGTGGGGCGCGGAACGTTTCGAAACGCCCGATGTAACCATAGTCGAAGAACCGATCGCCGTGCACGAAGTCCGCTACATTGTTCTGGTAGCGTGAGTAGTCCATCTGAATGGTATAGAAGGCGTTCTTGATGGTGGAACGCTGCTCCTCCTCATCGGTGCGGTTCTGGAACCGCTGGGTGAACTTCACGAACGTACGCCAGGTGCTTTCCTTGAAACGGATGTTGTTGTCAGGGTTGAGCAGTGAGTTACGCCGGTTGAATTGCTGGCGGTTGCCGAAATCGATGGAGCCGCCGACGCTCAGGTTGATGGTCGGGGTGGTGGTGATATCGATCTTGCCTGAAGCGAGGTAGGACAGTTCCCCTGCATTCTGCCGCGTTGGAATGGACTCCACATCGGTGGCGCGCAGGAATTCGCTGCTGTACCCCAGGGCGAAGTCCCCACCACCGACCGGCAACAGGCGGGCGGGATCGGAAAGGATCCCTTCGCGCACTTCCGGACGCACACGCAGGTCACCACCGAAGAACGGACGGGCATCCACCACATTGGTGTACTGGCCGGAGAAGAAGAAGCCGATCAGCGGTTTGGTCTTGTTCCCCAGGCTGTCGCGCTGGAACAACAAGGGTCCCGAAATACTCGCTTCCAACTGATTGAAAGCGTACTTGTCGAGACCGATGATATCTGTGATGTCGTTACCCACTTTGTATCCGGACGTAAGGTATTCCACGCCTCCGAAGAAGTTTCGGCTGGGACCACGAGTGGTGATGTTGACCAAACCACCGGTCACATCACCATAGTTTGCGGGAACACCTCCGGTGATCACCTGCACCTCCTCGATCGCGCTCTTGGGCAAACCTGTGCCCGCACCGGCAGGCACCTTCACTCCATCTATATAGTAGTATGTGTTCTCGGAACGTGCACCGCGGATGCTGATACCACCACCGGTACCTGCATCGCTGGTACCCGCAACCGTGGTGGCGATGGCCGCAGCCGACCGTCCTGGCATCTTGGCGATATCCTCACGTGTCACCGTCCCTCCCGAGGCACCTCCGTCCCGGTCGATCAGCGGTACATTGTATTGTATCACCTCGAACTCCTTGAGCTCAACGCCCGCATTGAGCTTCAGATCAAGGAAGGAGATCTTGTTGCTGCTCACCACCACACCTTCCTGGCGTTGCGGCTGGTAACCCACATAGGTCACCACCACATCGTATACCCCGGGGTCGATGGGCTTGATGAAGTACTCTCCATCGAAGTCGGAAGCACCACCCGTTACTTGTGTGCCTTGTCTTTCAAGGACCACGTTCACGAACGGCAACGCTTCGCCGGTACTTGCATCGGAGATCTTGCCCTTGAGGCTGCCCGTGCCGACTTGAGCGTGCAGGGCGATCGCACTAACGAACAGGGCAACTGCGGAGAATAGCCTTCTCACCATCAACGGTAGGTTTAACGTTCAGGGGGGTTACTGCGCAACGAGGGGGCGTAAATATAGGAAGATCCCCGTACCGCAAAATTTTCGCACAACCTCCGATAACCTTAGGTGCCGTAGGCCTTTCAAGGGTGGCGGTGAAGCGTGCGTCGTGTGCGGAGATGGTCATGGAGCATGTCGGGGTGACCCGGGGACAAGGTAGTGGTAACATCGAGGTCATGGTGCCTTCAGGTCATCGAAGGTTCGTTGTACATATACACCTCCGACCCTACCGCTTGCGCCGGAACAACCCGATCCCACGCTCGCGATGCGATCCACTGCCGCGCTTGTCGGCACGGCGCGTCTGCCGCTTCAGTCGCTTGCGGGTCTCCTTGTCCTGGATCGCCAGGTGTCTCTTGTGTCCTTCCTTCTCGGCCCTGGCCGTCTTCTTCTTCTCCTCCTTCCCCTTCTTGGCCAGCTTACGCTCCTGTTGTTTCTGGCTGATCCCTCCCTGTGCCGGTAAGGCCAAAGGCGATACGAGCAAACCCAGGAACACGGCGATGATACGTAGGTTCAACACGGTACAAGGATACGGAACAGGTGTACCAACACTGTGGCTAACTTTGTGTCACCACGCTGACCCCGCATCAATTATAGATGATCACTTTCCGCCATCTCCCCATTGTGCTCGTTTCCGTTCTGATGCTGTGGTCGTGCCGGAAGGATGAACGGGGAGGCGTGCCCATCGTACCGGTCGACATTTCCATCAATGTGAACAATCCGGCCTATGCGGATGTGGTCGTGCCCGGTGGGTGGCTCTACCTCACCGGCGGTTCACTCGGCTTGATCGTATACCGAAGCAGCCCGACCAGTTTTGTTGTGGTCGACCGACATTGCCCCTACAAGCCCGAGGATGTCTGCCGTGTCGCCGTGGACGAATCACAGATCACAGCACGGGACGCGGATTGCTGCGGATCCTCCTATCTCATCACGGACGGTAGTGTAACACAAGGTCCTGCGGCGTTGAGCCTTCATCGCTACAACACCTCTTTCAACGGAACCACGCTCCGCATCTACAATTGATGTGTGGCACGCAGGGCGTAAGGGCTGATCTACTCGCTGGTCATACCAGGGCGGAGCCCGGCAACATGTGAGCGTACTGATAGGAACAGAAAGAGGCGGGGCCAATGACCCGCCTCTTTCAATATGCTATCGTGTCCGCTATTCGGGATGATCAGTAGCGGTACTCGTCGCTCTTATAGGGTCCGTTCTTTGGAACGCCGATGTACTTGGCCTGCTCATCCGTAAGCTCCTCCAGCTCCACACCGATCTTGTTCAGATGAAGACTGGCCACGAGCTCGTCCAGATGTTTGGGTAGCACATAGACTTTGTTCTCGTAGTTCGCGTGGTTCTTCCACAGCTCGATCTGCGCCAGCGTCTGATTGGTGAAGCTGTTGCTCATCACGAAACTTGGATGGCCGGTGGCGCAACCCAGGTTCACCAGGCGGCCTTCGGCCAGAATGATGATGTCCTTGCCATCGATCGTGTACTTGTCAACCTGTGGCTTGATCTCCACCTTGGTCTTACCATAGGCCTTGTTCAACCAGGCCATGTCGATCTCGTTGTCGAAGTGGCCGATGTTGCACACGATGGTCTTGTCATTCATCTTGCGGAAGTGCGCCTCCGTGATGATGTTGAAGTTGCCGGTCGCAGTGATCACGATGTCCGCGCGATGGATGGCGGTGCTCAGCTTCTTCACCTCATAACCATCCATGGCGGCCTGCAATGCACAGATCGGATCGATCTCCGTGACGATCACGCGGGCTCCCGCTCCGCGCAGGGAGGCTGCCGTACCCTTGCCCACATCGCCGTAACCGCATACGATGGCGACCTTGCCGGCCATCATGATGTCGGTGGCGCGGCGGATGGCGTCCACAGCACTTTCCTTGCAACCGTATTTGTTGTCGAACTTGCTCTTGGTAACACTGTCGTTCACGTTGATGGCGGGCATCACCAGGGTGCCGTTCCTCTCACGGTCCTTCAATCGCAACACACCGGTGGTGGTCTCCTCACTGAGGCCCCTGATCCCCTTCGCCAGTTCGGGATACTTGTCGAAGACCATGTTGGTGAGGTCTCCTCCGTCGTCAAGGATCATGTTCAACGGCTGACCGTCGGGGAAGGCGAAGATGGTCTGCTCGATGCACCAGTCGAATTCCTTTTCATTCAAGCCTTTCCACGCATACACGGGAACACCTGCCGCTGCAATGGCAGCCGCCGCATGATCCTGTGTGCTGAAGATGTTGCAACTGCTCCAGCTCACATCGGCGCCCAATTCCACGAGCGTCTCAATGAGGACGGCTGTCTGGATGGTCATGTGCAGACAGCCAGCAATGCGAGCTCCCTTCAGCGGCTTCTCCTTGCCGTACTGTGCGCGAAGGGCCATCAGGCCGGGCATCTCCGCCTCAGCCAGTTCGATCTCCTTCCTGCCCCATTCGGCCAGTGAGATATCCTTCACTTTGTACATTTCTTGTTCTTTGGTCTGGGACATGGTGTTCTTCATTCTGGCGGCAAATGTAGGGAGTCGGGATGAGGTGCGATCGGCAAGCAATGGTGGGCGGACCATACGCATGGTCCCACCCGCGAAGAAAAAGCCCTGTTAAACGCAGGTCGGGAGGCAACGGGCACGCTCACGTCAAGTCTTACAGGTAAGTTCGCAGTGTGACCACGGTTCTCCAACAGATCGAAGCGGCAAAGGGTTCGGGGCGGAAGATGCTTGCCGTGCTGATCGATCCTGACTTCGGGCAGGACGAAAAGGTGTTGGAGCGCACCGTCCAGAACGCCTGCATGGCCAAGGCGGATCTGCTGTTCGTGGGAGGAAGTCTGCTCACCTCGACATCCTTCGACCGCTGTGTGGAACTGGTCAGGCATTGGAGCGATCGTCCCGTAGTGCTTTTTCCCGGAAGTCCGGCCCAACTGAGCCGGCATGCCGATGCGGTGTTGTTGCTCAGCCTGATCAGCGGCCGCAATCCGGAACTGTTGATCGGTCATCACGTAACGGCCGCACCGACCATCAAGTCCATGGGCATTGAAGCGATCCCGACCGGATACATACTTGTCGATGGAGGGAAGCCCACCACGGTGAGTTACGTAAGCCAGACCCTGCCCATTCCGCACGACAAGCCCGGTATCGCGGCCGCCACCGCCCTGGCCGGCGAACTGCTCGGCCTGCGCACCATTTACATGGATACCGGCAGCGGTGCCACCCGAACCGTTCCATCGGAAATGATCCGAATGGTCCGCCGGGCCGTGGATCTCCCGGTCATCATCGGGGGGGGTATCCGCACCGCGGAGGATGCTCGTCGGATATGCGAAGCTGGTGCTGATGTGCTGGTCGTGGGCACTGCGTTCGAGGAGGATCCCGAACATGTCTTCGCCATGAGCGAAGCAGTGCACGGTTGATCGCCCGACTTATCTTCCCGACCGCATGCGGAACGTGGCACTGGGCTTCGCACTTCTCATAGGCACGGCGCTGCCGGCGTCCGCCACCGATTCACTATGGACCGTATGGAACAGTACCACCGCTCCGGACACGGCGCGTCTCGAGGCGATCCAAGTCCTGGCATGGAAGGCGGTCTTCGAACTGCCTGACAGCGGCATGGCACTGGCCGAAAAGCAGCTCGCGCTTGCCGGGCGTATCGGTAACGACCGGGGGCGGTACGAAGCCCACACCACGCTGGCAGTGGGCAACAGCATGAAGAGCGACTACACCGCTGCACTGACGCATCTCCAGGAATGCATGCAACTGGCCCGCTCCATGAACGACCGCAAGCGGATCGCCAACACGCTCAGCAACATGAGCAATGTGTACCGCAACATCGGGGACCTGCCCATGTCCCTGCGCCTGCTGCAGCAAAGCATCACCATCGACAAGGAGCTTGGAAACGATCTTGGGCTGGCGGGTACATACAACAACATCGGCAACATCCACAAGGAACTTGGCGAGGATGAGGAGGCACTGGAGAGCTATCTACAGAGCGCCGCTTTGTATGATGCCTTGGACGATGACCGGGGCAGGGCGCAAACCTTGATGAGCCTCGGCGCCATTCACTTGAAAATGGGCCGACTGGAGTTGGCGGCCGTAGAGCTGCAACGCGGGATCGACCTGTTGCGCCGGACGGGCCGAAAAATGGAAATGGGCATCTCCTACAATAACCTGGGCCGTACATACAGCTTGATGGAAAGGCCGAAGGAAGCCCATGCCAACCTCGATTCGGCACGTACCATCTTCACGGCCTTGGGGGCCCGGAAGCAGCTGGCCAGGGTATTCTACTATTCCGGCGAACAGTGGTTCTCCGAAGGCCGGATCCGACAGGCGATCGTGGCGTGCGACGAAGGGCTTGAACTGGCCCGTTCCACCGGATTGTTGCTCCAGGAAAAGGAATGCCTCGACTGCCTGATCAAAGCATATTCCAGCACTGGGGAATACCGGCAGGCCTTCCTCGCCCAAAAGGCCTACCTCAACGTGAACGACTCACTGGCCCAACTCAATGATCGCAAGGAAATGACGCGACTGAGCGTGACCCGTGAGTTCCAGGAGCGCATGTTCGCCGACAGCCTCAACACGGTGCGTGAACGGTTCGAGCGTGAACGGGAACATGAAGTGCAGTTGTCCGAGGAACGTGATCGACGCAATATATTCCTCTACTCCAGTGTGGGCATCCTCGTCCTGGCTGGTGGGCTGTGGAGCCGGCTGAACCAGGTGCGCCGTGCAAGGAAAGCCATTCAGTACGAGCGTGATCGCTCCGATCAGTTGCTGCTCAACATCCTGCCGGCACCAGTAGCCCAGGAGCTCAAGGACCATGGTCGCACACGCGCACGACATTTTGATGAGGTGTCGGTCCTCTTCACCGATTTCAAGGGCTTCACCGGCATGGCCACCACCATGAGCGCAGAGGACCTTGTGAACGAGATCGACACGTGCTTCAAAGCTTTCGACGCGATCATGGAACGGCATGGCATCGAGAAGATCAAGACGATCGGTGATGCGTACATGGCTGCCGCGGGGCTACCGGAACCCGGGCGGGCGAATGCACGAGAGGTCGTGCTCGCCGCCCTTGAGATGCAGGATTTCATCGAAAACCGGCACCTCGAACGCACGGCACGGACGCTGCCTGCATTCCGCATGCGCGCAGGTATTCACACAGGGCCTGTCATTGCCGGTGTGGTGGGGGTGCGAAAGTTCGCGTACGATATCTGGGGCGACACGGTGAACACCGCCAGCCGCATGGAAAGCAGTGGTGAGGTGGGACAAGTGAACATCAGCAGCGTTACGCACGCCCTCGTCCAGGGAGAACGGGGGCTATCCTTCACAGCGCGCGGGCTTATCCAGGCCAAGGGCAAGGGCGACCTTGCGATGTTCTTCGCGCATCGCGGCGACAACGACTAAAATTGTCGTAGGGCCGTGGCAAGGATGACGAAGACGAAAGGTCGGTGTACCTGAACCCCTTCAATGCTCGATCACCAGGCGCTCGGTGAGCACATCGCTCCCGAGCGTAGCACGCACCAGATACGTGCCGGGCGACAGAACCACATCAGGCTCTACGCGAAATGATCCGCCATCTCCACCGATCGTGAGGCTCTGCGAAACGATCCGCTTACCCAGCAGATCGAACAGTTCCACGACACCCGACCTGGGCGATCCGGAGGCATCCCCGAAGGAGGGGAATGATAGCATGAATCCATCGCCTCTGTTCGGATTGGGCCAGATCTGCAGCGCCACCCCCGGTTCCATGGTCGTATTCGGAGTCCCGCTCCATGCAGGTGTGCCTTGTATGGTCAGCTTGCAAACGTCACCCCACGTGCTATCGACATCCGAGGGATCCACGCACCACGCACCGCTTTTGAAGGCACGTACATCCACATCGTAGGTCTTGCCCGACAACAGGGGGTCGGCCACGGCGGCACCCCAGGGAAAGTTCAGGATGTAGTTGTTGGTGGTGCGAATGATCTCCACGTTCTCAGCCGGTAGGCGGAAGCGCCACTGGTACTGTGAGGCCCCACCGATCGGCCGGGCGTAGACACGCTGCCCGCCGACGAACTGGCGGAATTGGCCACAACTAATATTCGCATTGCCCGGGATGTCCATCAACTTCGTAGGGGGGCACAAAGCCAGTGCTTCATCCCGCACGAAGCGGCAGGCCGGTCCCCAGGGCAGGTTGTTGCCCAACACCCGTCCACGGATCCGAACGTTCATCAACGCTCCCTCAGGAATGTGGCTGGCTGCCGCCCAGTTGTTGATCTTCAGGTGGCAGGTACGGGTGGCTCCGATGTTACCCATGCCATCGGTGATGTTGTGGCTGCGGAACTTGCGGAAGCTGTACCCACCGTGGGGGTTGTAGAACCAGAACTCGTAGCCGGTGGTATTGCTCTGCACGTTGTTGGCACCACCGACCACATACTCCGCGCTCACTGCCGGGTTCTCCGTGGTCACCATGTATTCCCCGGTCCTCCACCAGTATTTGTCGCAGCTACTATGGATGGGAACATCCTCCCCGATGGGCAGACAGAAGCTGTATGCATTGCCTGTGATCTGACTGACACTTCCGAAATCGCCGTTCCGAAGACCATCGATGATCCGCTTGTTGCCGGCCACGGTACGCAACTGATACCCGCCGTTGAACCCGTTGATCATGCCATCGCCTGCCGCGTCGTTCACCACGAGGGCATAGCAGCCATGGGGCAGGCAGCAAAGCTCCGTCAAGTTCATCTGCACAGCGGGCAGGTATGGGCCGCCACTACAAACCTCCTGCGCCGTGCCGATATCCACGATCGACCAACTCGTCTGGTGTCCGTCCAGATCGCTCTGGATCTCCAACACGAGTTCATCCGTGCAAGGGTCCACCGCATCGGCCCCGGTGGTAAGTCCCTTCCTGAAGATGTCGGTGATATCATCGGCATCCACCTCCAGGATAGCTGCGGCCCCACTGTACACACGCACCTTTCCGGTCGTGCTAAGGTTTCGTGCAGTCCTCTCCACCTCGACCTTGTAGCACGCATCAGCATCCAGGGGAACAAGGATCTGGATCACCTCGTCGGGATCATCATAAGGTCCGCCTTGCGCCACAACGCCAGCGGTGGCCGTCATCAGGCGCCATTCCACGTCACCCGGTTCGGCCCCGGTCTCCACTTCAACGAGCACGGTGTACCCGTTGGCCAACACGGGTACGTCATCGAACACGATGGTCCTGTTGTTCCCCTCGGCCTCCTCATCAACCTCACCGTTCACGGTCAGGATACGGAATTCCAGTTCGTCGCCGGGGACCATGCCGGCCATCGCTGGCAGTGTCGGCTGGCGAGTTTCCCCTTCCGCAGCAGGAAGAGGAAGGATCCAATCGAAGGTGTTCAACGGGGCACCGTTCTTCCAGATGTCGATCTCGCAACTGCTCATCGTGGCGGACCCCTCGTTGATGATCCTCAGCACCGGTGTGACCACGCCATCGCATGGGTACTCAAGACCGACATGGTCGAGGATCCTGGCGTCGTAGGTGTTCTGGGCCGTTGACCCGAGAGCGAACAGCATGCATGCAGGAAGTACGAACAGGTGACGCATGGGTGTAAGTTATGAATGGACCCCAAAGCAACCTTACATGCACGTTCAGTGCAATAGAACGAAAGTTAGTACGCCATCCCTCACCATCGCACCACCACCCCACCCAGCACATGCAAGGGCGCCTGTGGGAACAGGCCCACCAGGTCCTGCCGCGCACCATCGGCGATGAAACTGTACACCCAGCCGTTGTTCTCGTACAACTCGCTGAAGAGGTTCCGCACCGTGATGTTGAGGTCCACCGAGCGCATGCCCTTCAGACCCAAGAGCGACACGTTGAGACGCAGGTCGTTCACCAGGAAGGGATCGAGCATGCGGTCGCGGCTGGCCGTGTTGTCCAGGTATTGTTCGCCCACGTACTTGGTGACGAAGGCGACATCCCCCCTCCCCTTTTCCGCATTGTCCCAGAACCGGAAAGCCAATTCACTTCCTGCGACGATCGCTGGCGAGAAGGCGATGTCCGTTCCCCCGATCACATTCTCCTGCTGTCCTCCTGCATCGTAGTCGTCCACGAACTCGGTGAAGTTTTGTATACGGTTGCGGCTGAAAGCTGCGTTGGCACGCCACACCAGTTTCCGTGAAAGTTGTGCGGCCCATGTGAGTTCAACACCGGCGCGGTAGCTCTCGGCCACGTTGGTGCGCAATGCGTAGCCCACATCGTTCAACTCGCCAGTGAGCACAAGCTGATCCGTGTAATCCATGTAGTAGAGGTTGACACCTGCGGAAAGGCGTCCGCTTCGGCGCTCGTAGCCGGCCTCATAGTCGAGCATGCGCTCGGGACGCGGGCGGCTCTGCGGACTGCTTTCGATGAGGTCGCTGCGATTGGGTTCGCGGTTGCCCATGGCCACACTGGCATAGACGCGCCCGCCTTCGTGTGCCTTCCACTGCACACCACCCTTGGGGTTGAAGAAGGTCCATGACGCCTCCTGCGTCACGTTCTCCAGGTCGTTGTTGAAGCCCAGGAAAGCGTGCGATGCGCTGCGCACTTGCGCGTCAGCGAACAGTTCCACACGATCATTCATCGTATAGCTGAACTTGGCGAAGGCGTTGGCATCGGTCTTTGTGCCGTTGTTGTCGTAGTAGCGTTCGCGTATGTCACTTTCACCGGCCCAACGCGCCCAGATCACCTCACCGAAGTGATCGTTGTTGTAGTTGCTGTAGCTCCCGCCTAAAACCAACCGGTGGGCGCCCATCCTTCGCTCCAAGCTCACATTGACCCCATCCATGGTATTGTCCAACCAGCGTCGGCGGATCAGGTCACTGTTCAGTATGGTGGTATCACCGACATTGATCGGCGCAATACCGTAGTTGCTCAAGTCGTCATCCTCCCTGAACTGTTCGAAGTAACCGGCACCCAGCACCCGGAAAAGCGTGATGTTGAACGTGGCGTTGTCACCGAGCTGCTGATCGAAGAGCAATTGGTAATGCGTTTGTCGGTAGTCGTCCACCTGGTTGTCGTAGGTGTATGGATTGAAGGTGCGGTTGGTGTCGATCACCTCCTGCGGCACACCTTCCCAGGCCTGGTAGGTGACCTCCCTGCCGCTCATGGTAAAGAAGCGAAGGGACCGCTTTGTGCCAAGCCACGCTGCCTGGAACTGGTAGCTTTTCAGGTCGGCTGTTGCACGATCGATATAGCCATCGCTGGTGATACTGCTGAGACGACCATCGATGCTGAAGCGTTCATTGATCAAGCCCGTGCCGAAGCGCGCATTGTATCGCTGGGTGTTGAACGATCCACCGAAGGCACTGATCTCGCCGAACGCTTCGCGTTGGATCGCCGCACTGCGCATGTTGATGCTTGCTCCGAAGGCCCCCGGACCGTTGGTACTGGTGCCCACTCCGCGCTGGATCTCGATGTCCTCCAAGCCACTGGCCAGGTCGGGCATGTTCACCCAGAACACGGCCTGGCTCTCAGGATCGTTGATGGGCACGCCATTGAGTGTGACGTTGATGCGCGTGGCGTCACTTCCGCGAATGCGTAGTCCGGTGTATCCGATGCCTGTACCCGCATCGGTGGTGGTGACCACACCGGCTTGTTGATCGAGCAGGACCGGCAGGTCAACACCCGTATTGATGCGCTCCAATTCCTCGCGCGACACCTTGCTTACCGCAAATGGTGCACGATCCCCGGCACGAAGGGCTGTGACCTCGGCCTCGCGCATCAACACCACGTTGGGCTGCATACCAAGGCTGAAGGTGTTGTCGCCCTCCTCGAGATGAAGCAGCGTATCCACCGGCAGGTAGCCGACGTACGTCAGGCGCATGCGTATTGCGCCAGGTCTGAGTCCGCCGATGGAATAGCGCCCTTCACGGTCGGTGGTTGTGCCGAAGCGTTGTTCATCGCCCACCACGAGGCTCACGCCAACGAGTGGCTCATCGCCTTCACTTGAAATTGTACCACCGAGTCGGGTCTGGGCGTGCGCGGCAAGACCCAGCATGGCAGCGATCAGCGTGTATAGGATCTTCATTTTCCTCCGTGTTGGTCGTCATCGCACGGAGGCGCCCACGCATGTGGGACTGGTTCTTCCTTGGCAGCATTACCTGCCCAGGTTCTGCGGGTGTGATCTCAGCCGGCCTATTGGCGGGCACCCCGGGGATGACGGGGCAAAGGTAGGTTGCGGACCTGCAAGTTCATGGAGGTCCGCAACCGCAGCGTCGATCCACTGGTCGACATCCGATAGTGGCCAGCATTGGTTCCGATCAATTGTTGGGCACCCCGTAGCCAACAGGACCCTGGCATGTCGTCCCAGTGGGTCGACGCTACAGGTGCCCTGTAGCGATCCCGAGCAACTCGTCAGCTATCGCGCATTCGTTCCGCATCCAGCAACACATCCACCATGTTCGTGGCCTTCCGCAGGCGTTCCTCGCGGGTGGGTCCTTCAATGGTGGTGTATGGGAATCCATAGGCCTTCAGTTCGCGCTCCCAAATGTCGAAGAGGCGGTCGCGGTCGTGCGGGTTCTCTCGCTGCGGATCAGGCTGCCAAGGGATATCCGGACGACACAAGAAGCGGTAGCCGTACAAATTCGCCCGGGCCATGCGCTCGATCTCCGGATGCACGCGACCATACTTCTCCTGGCTCCAGACCTTGTAGTTCACCAGGTCGTTGTCGTAGAAGACCGGCTTATATATCTTCTTGATCCGCCGGGCTTCCACCATACCAATGGCAGCTTCGTGCTCTTTGATCCATTCGTCCGATCCGCCGTGCAAGCGCCAGTGGGAGCGTGCCATCTCCAAAAGGTCGTGCTCTTCATAGGGACGTTCCAAGCCGTCCAGGTATTCGCGTGCCACCTCGCTCACCATGCCCCCCCTGTAGTGGAACATGAGGTCCTGTACCAAGGTGCTCTTGCCTGTGCTTTCCGGACCGACGATGGCGATCTTCATGATGGATCTGCTTGGTCAACCTTCGGCACCAAGGTAACTTTCGGTCACCGTCGGGCAGCACTTCAATGGTTTGGAACGTCAATACGCTACCGGACAAAAAATCAAAGGACCATGGTACGTACAGCTCTACTACTCTTCGTCATCCTCATTCTGACCTCCGCCAAGGCACAACTGGCGGCCCATCAACAAGCCCCGCTGAGCGCCCATCTGGTGGAGGTGAACGCGCTCTGGGATCGCATGGACCCGACAAGGGGCGACGTTTCGCCCACACATTTCAGCGATGAAGTGCAACGGATCGCAACACATCTACACCTGGTTCGTGCAAACCTATTGGCACGCACATCTGAAGGGTGGACCGAGGGTCAGGTCTTACATCGTACCCGGCTGTTGGATCGTCTTGGGGATTACGCTGACGCCGGGACCTTTCCACAGAACCATGTGCTGCCAGCGCGTAACCCGGTCTTCATCGACCCCTATGGCACAGCCTGCGCGGTGGGATGGCTGATGATCGAAAGCGGGCATCGTGAACTGGCCGAGGAGATCAGCGCGCACATGAACCTGGCCTATGTCCTTGACATGCCCTCCACACCCCTGTGGCCGAGCATTTCCGAGTGGGCTGTCACACACGGGTTCCAGGCCGATGAACTTGCATGGATCCAACCCGGATATCCGCCCGCCGTTCCATGGGCACCACTGGATGGCGGCACCGATGGACCGGTGACGGTATTGCACACGCTGGACAACGGGCATGTGCTGGTCTGTGGGTCCTTCACCGAGGCGGGCGGCAGCGCGGCCGAACGCGTGGCCCTCTGGAACGGCACCTCGCTCGTGCCCATGGGCTCCGGACTGAACGGGACCATCACCTGTGCGGTGGAGTACAATGGTGAAGTGTATGTGGGCGGCAATATGTTTAACGGCATCTCCGACCTGGCGAAATGGAACGGTTCATCCTGGGAGTTCAGCGTCGTGTTCAGCGGCAAACTTCCGCACATCAATGCCCTTCATGTGCACGACGGCATGTTGCATGCAGCGGGCGAGACCATGGGTTTCGCCGGGGTGGACCATCACGTGATGCGTTTCACCGGAGGTGGCTGGGTCACCATGGGCGATCACTTCAACGATCGGGTGCTGGCGTTGGAAAGTTTCAATGGTGAACTGGTGGCCGGTGGGATGTTCACGCAATCCGTATCGATCACCGACCCGTTTATGCCGCACGTGGCACGTTTCGATGGAACGGGATGGTCCCAACTGGGCGATGGGTTGGACGCCAGCGTGCGCGACCTGCTTACCGTGGATGGAACACTCCACGCCGGTGGTGACCTTTACGTCAACGTCCTGCCCACCTTCGGGCTGGCCCGGATCACAGTTGGCGCCAATGACTGGCAGCACGTGCTACCAGGTCATGTGGACTACATCAGCAGTGGTGTCGGTCCTTCCTACATCGCCTCCCTGGCGGCACACGATGGCCTCATCTATTTCGCCGGGCAGTTCGAGATGTACTTCCTCATGTTGATGGGCAACCACATCGCTTCCTTCAATGGCACACCCGATGGAGTAGAACCATTGGCATACCTGGATCAGCACGTGCACGCCACAGCGGTTGCGAACGACCGCCTGTTCATGGGCGGGGAATTCAACGCATGGCTTCCGTATGTGGCCGCGGTCGACATCTCGACGTCATTGAACGATCCACGCGCCACGGAATTGATGACCATGGCACCCGTACCGACCACGGATGAACTGTTCATCGATGTAGCGGACACGGACACGCGTGCGGCAGTGCTGGAGTTCCTTGATGCGCAGGGACGTACCGTGGCGGTTCCCCTCGTTCGCCTCGGCGATCGCATTCGCGCCGATGTGAGCGCCCTTCCTGCCGGCATGTATGTGGTACACCTGCGCATGGGCGACCGGGTCGGGACGGGACGTTTCATCAAGGTTTGAAGGCGCTCTTCCGCACGAAGTCCCATGGGCAACGCCGATCCATCCGGATCGCATAACATTGTTTTGGTCATTACGCAACAACAGGCTGCTATTGTTGCAGACCAATACAAGCCTCATGCGACTACTTATCGTACCCCTCCTTTTCCTCTCGTTACCCGCAACGGCACAGATCGCCCACCCCATGGCGCCCGAACGAAATGGCCCCGACCCTGCCCTGGAACCCTTCTTCCATGGCGTCGCCAGTGGTGATCCGGAAAGTGACCGGGTCGTGATCTGGACCCGCGTTACAACGGATTCGCTCTCCCTTGATGTGCAGTGGAGAGTGGCTCTGGATACCGGCATGACCCAGATCGTGGCCGACGGATGGGTGGTGGCAAGCGACCTGCATGACCATACGGTGAAGGTGGATGTCACGGGTTTGCAGCCTTTCACCTTCTACTATTATGAATTCGAAGCGGCGAACGCCCGATCGATAAGGGGGCGAACACGCACTTTGCCCACGGGTGTCGGTGTGGACAGCCTGCGTTTCGCAGTGGTATCGTGCTCCAACTATGCACACGGATGGTTCAATGCCTACCAGCGTATCACCGAGCGGAACGATGTATTCGCGGTGATCCATCTGGGCGACTACATCTATGAATATGGCAACGGTGAATTCGGCAACGAACGCCCCTTGGAGCCTCCGGTGGAAGTGCTTTCCCTGAATGATTACCGGGTGCGGCACTCCTATTACAAGTTGGATCCCGATCTGATGCGCCTGCACCAGCAGTATCCTTTCCTCTCCGTATGGGACGATCATGAATCGGCCAACAACGCCTGGATCGGCGGAGCGGAGAACCACGATGCTGGCGAAGGGGACTGGTTCGATCGCAAGAGCGCTTCGGTAAAAGTCTAC
>JBGTIB010000217.1:0-1823 GCA_041745875.1 Flavobacteriales bacterium
GTGACCGATCCGTCGGAAGTGAACCAGAGGGTGAGGCACCCGGAAGGATGGGTACTGGTGAAACTGCCCGGGTTCGTGGTGCCGGTGAAAAGGCCCAATTCCGGCGACCCGTTGGTGGGTCCATTGTGGACCGACAAAAAATCCCAGTTGAGTTCGATGTTGAAGCTCGTGAAATTGATGGTGACGATATCGCCGGGGTTGGTCGGGCAATAGGTGACCGTGTAGTTCTGATTGTTGCCATAGTTGCCACCGGGCCCGCCGGTATCGTACACGGTGGTGCCGCATGATTGAGCGTGGGCTTGCGATGCGATCAACAGGAACGCCAGGGCTGCGAATACCGGAACAGGAGTGTAGCGTTCAATCATGCTGGAACGGAGGTTGTGCACGCATGGAACGGATGTGCTCCTGATGTGCTTCAGGATGATCGATCGCCCATTGCTGTTTGGCCGCTGGGTCGAGGTTGGCGGGACCACTGTTCCGAACGCCGACGTTCCCATCGCCCGGGACATCGGCACCGCGTGTGGTCTTGTCGCCACTGCGCTCTATCGCGAACGCCCCGGCACCGGCGGCTTCCAACCGCGCCACCACTGTGCTGGCGGAAATACTGTTGTCGATCAAGAGCTTCACCAGGTCCTCGTGGAAGGCGATCGCAGCGCCCGGGTCCAGTTCGAGAATGGTGGCATGCACCAGTTTGGAACCCACCGGTCCATCCTGATCCAACGCACGCAGCATGTGGACCGTGCGCTGTTGGGCGAGGGAGGGAGCGATCGCAAGCGCCAACAGGATCGGGAGAAGGACGGATCTGATCATGAGCGTGAATCCATTTGGTTGCGACCGGTGAGCCGCGGGGACTACGGAACGGGCAAGCTGCGGAGGAAAGAACGATGTACTGGCGTACAATATACTACAGTATGCTACTGAATAAGAAGACGTGGTACCTCACGAGAGGTTGTCTGTCGAATTCCCGATATGCGGAAAGGGCGGTCGCATATCGGCGCCCGCCCTTTCGGAAAGCTGGGAACCGGAAGCGTCAATGCCTCACGAAGCGGGCGTGCGAGATGCTTTGGCCATCGCCCCCCATGATCTGGATGAGGTAGGTTCCCTCGGCGAGTTCCGAGGTGTTCATGGTCAGTCGCACATGACCTGCGGCCAGTTCGTGGTTGCGCAGTTGCAACCTGCGTCCGCTGGCATCGGTCAGGGCCACGGAATAGCTGCCCTCGGTGAACACTTCGATGGCGATATTGATGCGTTCCTGTGCCGGATTGGGAAAGAGGCTCAGGTTGCTCATGGCGGGGCGGAAGACGACGGTCACCGTTTCCGTGAGGTCGTAGGATCCATCATCATCCACCGAACGAAGGCGGTAATAGTTGGGGCCGTTGAAGGGGCTATGATCCACGAAACGGTAGTCGATGTTGCCCAGGGAATGCCCTGCCGCGGGAACCGTACCGATGCGCTGGTAGTCGGCACCATCGGTGGATCGTTCCACGACGAAATGGTCGCTGTTCTTTTCCGTTTGTGTGGTCCAGCGCACCTCCACCACGGAGGTCAATGCCGAGGCTTCGAAGTGGACCAGTTCCACGGGCAGGATGGTGCAGTCCAGCGATGCTCCGTTGCTCAGGTGCCAGTCCAGGTTGAAGCTCTGCCCTGTGATGTCGAAGTTGTCGATGTACATGATGTAGATGTCACCGGCTGTCACGTTCATGGGCAGGACGTAGCCATTGGAGTTGGACCCCTGGGAGGTCTGCCAGGCGGAGGCGCTCATACCCGTGCGGAAGGCTGTCGCTCCCGGATATCCCGGCACACTGGGTGGGTATGCCCAGGTG
>JBGTIB010000218.1:0-7087 GCA_041745875.1 Flavobacteriales bacterium
CATCCAGCGATTGTCGGCATGCGGGTACAGATAGGCCTCCTGGCCTCGAGGCCACACTGTGAACTCCTTGTTGCCATAGAGTTGGTTGATCCATGCGCTGAGGTGGTAGTAATCCAAATGCACGTAAGGGAACTTACCCCCCGGACCCCCGATGAACAACTCCAACGCGCTGCCCCAGTAGCCCCTTTTGAACCAAGTGCTTTCCAACCAGTTCGGCTTTGCAAAACCGATGTTGAGCGGGTCGAGCATCGGCATGAGCTCGGGCAATTGGGTTGGTATATGGTACTTGCACGGATAGGGTACCGGGCGGCTGGTATCCTTCCCTTCAACCAGATCCATGAGCTCACGCATCACATAATCATTACCATCCACTTTGGTGGGACGATCTCCGAATTGCTCACGGAACCAATCCGGACTGAACTTGCCATATGCTCCCCAAACCTTGGTGGCATTCTTCAGAACCAGTGGGATCCCGGGTTTCCAATGCTCTTCGATGAACTGCTCATAGCTCAGTTCCGAAGCTTCGACCTTCCTGACCTCCATGTTCCCTTGGATTGATTGTGTGGCCTGCAACGCAACGCCCAGTAACCAGGTTACTGGCGCACGAAAATACACAAGGCCCTCCCACGGGTGGAAGGGCCTTGTATTGGGTCGATCGTTCCCGGATATGGGGTCAGCGACCGCCCATGGCACCAAGCTCCTTGCGGACCTCCAGCACCTTGGCATCGGTGTTTTCAATGAACGCGGCTGCGTTCTTGTTCACTTCTGCGCGGTCGCTATCCGTTGCCCTGCTCACCAGTGTGATCTGTTGCTCTACCTCCCGGAGCGCCGCGCTCATCTCCTCCTTCTTGATCGAAAGCGCTACAGCTCCATCCTTGTCGGTACCGGCCATTTGCCGGTCGATGGCAGTGATCATATTGCTCACTCTGCCATGAAGCTCCTTCAAAGCGCTGGCCTGCTCCTGGCCTGCAGTGCCTCTTGTTTCTCCCCGCGATGCAGCTGGAGCCACCTCCAACTTCGCTGGTGCTGTGGTGCTGCGTATTTCCTGCGCCGTGCATATCGAAGCCGTTGCGATCAGTACCGCTGCCATCATCATGGGTATCATGCTCTTCCTCATTTCTTGTAGGGTTTTATGGCTTGGTAGGGCCTGTGCATTTACTAGCCCCGGTTCGTTGTTGGTACAAGTTTACGCATTGAGGGCCGCATTAGCATGGAGGGGGCTAGATAGCCCGGATGCTATCTTCAGCGCCTGGCAATTATCACCATCCGATGTTAGAAGCGAAAAAGGCGATCGATCTGGTTCAGGAGAAACTGATCGATTGGCTCGAAGGTCTGATAGTGATGCTGCCCAACCTGCTGTTGTCAGCAGTCATTGTGGTTTTCTTCTGGCTGCTGGCCAGGCTGATACGTAACATGGCGAACCGCCTGCTGGTGCGGTTCTTCCAAAGCAGTACCCTGCAGCGGCTTATCGGCACGATCCTGTACATCACCATCGTGCTGGTGGGCGTTTTCGCTGCATTGAGCGTGTTGCATCTGGACAAGACCGTAACCTCCTTGCTGGCGGGTGCGGGTATTCTAGGTCTCGCTTTGGGTTTCGCTTTTCAGGATATCGCCAGCAACTTCATTGCCGGTGTGCTCATGGCGGCCCAACGCCCATTGCGGGTGGGAGAACTGGTGGAAACGACCGGTGAATTAGGGGTCGTTGAAAGGATCGATCTTCGCACCACCGAACTGCGGAATATGCAGGGATTGCAGGTCATCATCCCCAACAAGGACATCTTCCAAGGGGTATTGATCAACTATAGTCGCAATGGGACCCGGCGAGTGGACCTGAAGGTAGGGGTAAGCTATGGGGAGGACTTGAAGCAGGTGGAACAGGTCACGATCGCTGCCATCAAGGACGTGCCCGATGTGCTGCTCGACAAAGGGGTGAACGTTTTCTATCAAGGCTATCGCGACAGCAGTATCGAATTGGAGGCTCGCTTTTGGATAACCTCATCAAGCAACCGACACTTCCATACGGTGCGCAGTGCCGCCATCATGGCTGTCAAGGCCGCCTACGACAAGGCGGGCATTACGATCCCCTTCCCCATTCGCACGTTGGATTTCGGTATCAAGGGGGGCGAAAAGTTGAGCGCCATGTTCTCCGAACAAGGAAGGAACCGAGAGGGTGGGTCCGCTGATATGGATCGACGACCCTCCTGAGGCTCTTTCCCAGACACGGTCAACGTTCACGGTCGACCGCTACCGCGATTCTGTGGCGCAGGCCGCGAAGGTTGTCTCGAAGGTGCGCGGGATGGTGCCGCGGATGGGCGCGAACCGCCCGGCCGTGCAGCCGGTGTTTGACGTTGCGGAGGCGGTGATGAGCGTACAGGTTGTTGCCTGTGATGCTGGAAATCGTTCATCCGCTGACGGCCCCGACTCCGATCCTCCCGGATCCGCTGGGGATCCACAGGGCGAGTGGCTGGCTGCGCCGGACGGGTGGCGGGGCGTTCCGCAGGACGCGTAGCTGGTGCTGTAGGTCGGGGTGTTGGAGCCGCCGGAACCCGCGGTGCCGTTTCCTTACTGGGGGGTACACAATCCCATTTTCCGGCATTGTATCGCTCCAAACGGTCGCCGTCGCCCCGATAAATGGTGCCCTCTCGGTCCGTGAAGTGATCGGCAGCGGGTCGGTTGTCGCGTGTGGGTGTTTGTGGCGAACGAATGGAGGCGCTTTCGTTCACACGGGTCGCATACACACCCTCTCGCTCCCGCCCGGCGTACAGATCTGTTCCGGCCGACCGTCCACCAGTGGCTCCGGTGCCACTATTGACCGTACGACCCGGGGTGGAAAGCGAAGGTCGATGTCCGTAATAGTGGTGATGGTGATGCACCACCGGCGGATAGTATCCGTAAGGGCCGCACCAGCCCCAGCCCCAACCGCCAGGGCGATAGGGCCCCCAGCCCCAGCCGTACCAATTGGGATAATACCAACTCCAACCCCATCCGACCCCGGGACCCCATCCGACCCAGGGGTCGTAGTACATGTGCATCGCCCAGGTGAAGGGACGTGGGCGCCATCGACGTGGGAATGGTTGATAATAGTAGCCTGTACCATAGATCAAGCTGCCGTGTTGCACATAGGTGCCGAGATAACCAGGAGTATATCCCACATACACCACTTCCGGTGTATGGTCATATACTTCAACATACCGGGTATTGTAGGCGGAGCTGCTCGGAGGTATGTCCTCCACCTGCGATGGAGCCTCGGTGCTCACGGTCCAGGGTCCATGGGGTGAAGTGCCATTGAACCAGATGGCATTATCCAGAACATGGTAACGTCCATCGATGCGCAATACCGTGGTGCTGGCATTGAGCGCCAGCTCTACCCCGGTACCTTCGATCTGCTCGAACTGCGGGTCACCGTCATACTCCACCTCGACCGTTGTAGTGCTGCGGTCAATACGGGCCGTTTGTGGAATGCTTGCATCGCGCACAGCTTCAATGGCAGCATCAGTGCCGGACACGTGGGCCAATGCACCATCCTTGGCGGAACCCTCCGGTATCCGGGCAAAATCGGGGGGAAGTTGGTTGGAACTACGGAACGTCCAAGGCCCGGTGGCAGGATCGCGCGTGGCGAACCAGCGGCCTGAGGCCAGCAAATAATACTCCTGCGACGCCACATCCAGGAACAAGTCCTTGGTCGTATTGGTGGCGTACAACAAACCCGACCCGGGCAAAGGCTTCAAGTTCGGAGAGCCGTCAAGGTCGAGCAGAACAGCAGGCTGGGTGCGTACCACGATCTCAGGGATCACCACCGACCCGTCCGGAGCACGATCGCTGATGGCGGAAGTACTATCGACACGGGCGGTAATGGCACGCAGTTCACGGGGCACCTGGTATTCTCGGACCCACGGACCCTCAAGGTCCTTCGACTTGAACCACATTCCGGAGCCATACAAATGGTACCCCTCCCCCTCTGAGCGCAGCATCAGAAAGGGTGTGTTCACAACCCGTTCAAATCGACCTGCACCATTGGGCATCGGCTCGTGGATCGGATCCCCGTCGACGAATACAAGCACACCCGGTCGTTCCCGATAGATGATCTCGGGCGGCGCATTGGCGTATTCAACTATTCCCTCTTTCTCATTCTCCAAGGCAGCCACCAACCAATCAATGGAGATCGGTCCGGCATGCTTCGGCATTTCCTCCGACAAAGTTTGCCTGAAGCTCAGCAGTTCATCGGTATCATCCATTCCTGGAAAGCGGGCATCAGTGACTTGAAAGGAAATGAGTTTCCCAAGCCGTGATGTGCGATCCACCTCCAATACGCCGGTAGCCCAGATCGCACCGATGACGGGCTCGTTGTTCGACGCTCTCTTAAGGGACACGGCCGATCGGGAAGTAAAGCGGTACCCATCGATCGATTCCGGCTGTGGTGCAAACACCTGGACCTGGTCGCCTCCGGCAGTGAATACAACTGGCCAATCATCCTGGCCGGATGCGAGGCCAGGTACCACGGACGCAGTGAATGCGACCATCCGAAGGATGCGAAATGTGGGCAGAACAGCGCAAATGATCATGATGGTACGGGGCTTGATCGCGCGATTGTGCAAAGTCCATGCCCAGGGCCTGCCCCAACTCTTCTCCATCCGAACAGGGATACCTCAAGTACTGTCTCGTTTCTTAGTACGACATACCAAGGACTGCTGTACTTCGCACCTGCCATGGGCGGATCAAGCTACCTTTGCCGGGCCCATGGGACCGCAACAAGGATATTCGGATAAACCCTTGAAGGTCAAGGTGCACCGAGGTCTGTTCCACGTGGAACCAACACGCGCTGATAGGTGATGGGCACATTCGAGAAGTACGACATCGTAGTTGTAGGAGCTGGTCATGCCGGCTGCGAAGCGGCAGCTGCAGCCGCTAATATGGGCTCCAAGGTCCTGCTCGTGACCATGAACATGGGCGTGATCGGGCAGATGAGCTGCAACCCGGCCATGGGGGGTGTGGGCAAGGGGCAGATCGTTCGTGAGATCGACGCATTGGGAGGGTACTCAGGTATTGTCAGTGATAAAAGCGCGGTCCAATTCCGGATGCTCAATCGTAGCAAAGGGCCCGCCATGTGGAGCCCCCGAACGCAGAACGACCGCGACCTATTCGCATCCACTTGGCGCCATGTTCTGGAAGGTATCCCGAATGTTCACTTCTGCCAGGACAGTGTCAACGAGATCGTGATCAAGAATGAGCGTGTGACCGGTGTCCTGACCGGTCTCGGAATGGAGATCCCTTGCCGTTCTGTGGTACTGACAAGTGGCACTTTCATGAACGGGATCATGCATATTGGTGAGCGGCAACTGGGGGGTGGAAGAGCCGGCGAAAAAGCCAGTCATGGGATCACGGAACAACTCGTGCGCCTTGGCTTTGACGCTGGTCGTATGAAGACCGGAACACCACCTCGAGTGGATGGGCGCAGTATCGACTACTCCTTGATGGAGGAACAACACGGCGACACGTCTCCATCTTCCTTTAGCTTCATGCCCGGCCTTACACCTTGGAGCGTCCCTAATGCCAATGGTTCGCGGAAAAGGGATCAATTGTCGTGTTGGATAACCTACACCAGTCCCCAGGTACATGACATTCTGAGAACGGGTTTCGATCGGAGTCCGATGTTCAATGGGCGGATCAAGGGGGTAGGACCCCGATATTGTCCCAGCATCGAGGATAAGATAGACCGATTTGCAGATAAGGACAGGCATCAGATATTCGTTGAACCCGAGGGTTGGAATACGGTAGAAACCTATATCAACGGATTCAGCACCAGCCTTCCGGAGGACGTCCAGTTGGCCGCACTTCGTGCTGTCCCAGGATTCGCCCATGCACGCATGTTCCGTCCGGGCTACGCCGTTGAATACGATTACTTCCCTCCCACACAACTGAAAAACACCCTTGAGACCAAGCTGGCCGGGGGTCTGTTCTTTGCGGGGCAGATCAACGGTACCACTGGGTATGAAGAGGCTGCCTGTCAAGGACTGATGGCCGGCATCAATGCACATCAGCAGCTTGTGGGAGCGGAGCCCTTCGTACTACGCCGCGACGAAGCCTATATCGGGGTATTGATCGACGACCTGACCACCAAGGGGACCGACGAACCGTATCGCATGTTCACCAGCCGAGCCGAGTATCGCATTCTATTGCGCCAGGACAATGCTGATCTGCGGCTTACGGAACGAAGCCATGCATTGGGCTTGGCCGACGGTGAACGCCTTTTGCGGGTGAAGTCGAAGCAGGCCGAAACGGAGTCACTAACGAAGTTCCTCAAACGAACGAGTGTAGATCCCGACGCGGCGAACGAGGTGATCGTTCCACGTGGAACATCCCCTTTAAAGCAGCGGGTCCGGCTTTACGACCTCCTCCTTCGACCACAGTTGTCCTACAAGGATCTGTTGCCCCTTATCCCTGAATCGAACCCGTTTGATCTAGAAAGCGATCTCGATGATGAAGTTGTGCAGCAGGTGGAGATCAATGCCAAGTATGAAGGTTACTTGGATAAAGAACGTGAATTGGCTCACAAGCTGACCCGGCTGGATGAGGTGCCACTCGATATCGACATGGACTATGTTCGTCTCACCTCGCTATCTATGGAAGCTCGCCAAAAACTCACTGCCGTGAGACCCGCCAACCTTGGCCAGGCGTCGCGTATCAGCGGTGTCTCCCCTGCCGACCTAAGTGTATTGCTGGTCTATTTGGGGCGCTAATGAACGATCGTTCCACGTGGAACCCACCTCCGATTTGGAAACACTCGCACACTGCCCGATCTGCAAAGCAGACCACGTCGCTGTCGTGTCCACGATAAGGGACCACTTCCTTACAAAGGAGGATTTCGTATTGACCGATTGCTGGAAGTGCGGGTTCCGATTCACCAACCCAAGACCTACTGAAACCATTGGCTTATACTATCAAAGCGAGCAGTACATTTCACACAGCAACCGGAAGAAGGGCATCCTCGACCATCTATATCACCTGGCGCGTCAAGTTGCCCTCCGTACAAAATACCGATTGATCCACGAACATCGCAGGCAAGGAAGGGTTCTTGACATTGGGTGTG
>JBGTIB010000219.1:0-3021 GCA_041745875.1 Flavobacteriales bacterium
AGCTTGGCCTGACGATCTTGATGGTCAAAGAATCCTGCTGAGGGGCGCTTCTTGTTCATGCTTCAAAGAGATCGATCAACGCACCACTTTGTCAAGATCAGGACAGCTCAAGTTGTCCACAGGTTCTTCGAACTACCCTTCACATAAAGTGTGACCTTCGCCGTTGCGGCGATCGGCCCACGACTTCCATGAAGGCCCCCATACTTCTTGTCGAGGACAACGTAGGCGACGTATTCCTGATCCGGGAATATCTGAACATGGGGGAATTGCGCTACCATGAACTGCTGGTGGCGGACACCCTGGCCGGGGCGACCAAGACCCTGGCGGATGTGGCCCCGATGGTGGTCCTGCTGGATCTATCCCTGCCCGATTCGGCCAACCTGGCCACCTACCACGCCGTCGTAGCGGTGGCTCCCGAGGTGCCTATCATCATACTCAGCGGCCTGGAGAACCAGGACCTGGCGTTGAAGATGGTGAAGGAGGGTGCCCAGGACTATCTGCTCAAGGGCGCCTTCGATGAGCGGATCCTGGAGAAGGCCATCAGCTATGCCGTGGAGCGTTACCGGCGCACCCTCGAGATGCGGCGCAGCGCGGCCATGTACCGTCTGCTCTTCGACCACAACCCCACCCCCATGTGGGCCTTCGAGAAGCACAACCTCCGTTTTCTGATGGTGAACGACGCAGCGGTGCAGCACTACGGCTATTCCCGCGAGGAATTCCTGGCGATGACCGTGGCCGATATCCGCCCACCAAAGGATCGTTCCCGTTTCATCCAGCACCACGAGGAAAGCAAGGTCGAGCGGCTCACCGATGCCGGTGAATGGCGGCATCTCCGGAAGGATGGCAGCATCATCGATGTGGTGATCCTGTCCGACCATATCGAATTCGAAGGGCATGATGCCGAGCTGGTGGTGGTGCACGACATCACCGAGCGCAAGCGGGAGGAACAACATCTGCGCTTGTTGGAGTCGGTGGTCCAGAACACGCAGGATGCGATCGTGATCACCGAAGCCGAACCCAAAGGAGAGCCAGGCCCGCGGATCATGTACACGAACCCTGCCTTCACCCAGCAGACCGGATACAGCGCGGCCGAAGTACTGGGACGCAATCCCCGCCTGTTGCAGGGTCCCGAGACCGACCGCAAGGAGCTGGACCGGGTCCGGGAAGCATTGGAACAATGGCGACCTGTGGACGCGGAAGTGATCAACTACGACAAGGAAGGCAAGCCTTTCTGGGTACAGTTCTCCATCTTCCCCGTGGCGGACCTCAACGGCTGGTACACGAACTGGATCTCGGTGCAACGCGACATCACCGACAAGAAGCGCTACGAGTTGGAACTGGTCGGTCTCAACCAGGAGTTGGACCTCAAGGTGCAGGAAAGGACCCAGGAGCTCTGGGCCGCCAACCAGCAGTTGACCCTGAACAATGCGCAGATCACCGACAGCATCCGCTATGCGCAGCGCATCCAGCGCGCCATCCTGGCCAAGCCCGAGGAGATCACCGACCGCTTTCCAGAGTCCTTCTGTCTGGACCTTCCGCGCGACCTGGTGAGCGGCGATTTCCACTGGCACCATGCAGGGAAGGACATTCGCTGGATCGCCGTGGCCGACTGCACCGGACATGGTGTACCCGGTGCCATGATGTCGCTCATCGGCAACGACCTGCTCAACCGCGCCATCGTGGAGCAGGGCCTTACGGACCCGGCCGAGGTGCTCAGCCACATGAACGAAGGGCTCAACCGCATCCTGAAGTACGGCACGCTGTTCACCGATGTGCACGACGGTATGGACATCGCCCTGTGTGCGATCGACGATGCCCGGAAGGAGATCCGTTTCGCTGGTGCGCTGCGCCCGCTCTATGTACAGGCTCCCGGCAGCAAGGAAGTGCTGGAGATACCGTGCACGAAATCAGCCTTGGGCAACATCCTTTCCCATGAGGAACACCGGTCCTTCGAAACTCGGACCATGGCCCTGGAGCCCGGGATGTTCATCTACCTGTGCAGCGACGGCTACTATTCCCAGTTCGGTGGCCCGCGCGACAAGAAGATGCTGAAACACCGGTTCCTGACCTTCCTGCGTGAAATGGACCCCGATGCTAACATGGCGCTTCGTGGCGATACCCTGCTGAGCAAATTCCACGCGTGGAAAGGGGATCACGAACAGGTGGACGATGTGATCGTGGTGGGGATCCGGGTGTGAGGGGGCGGCGTGCACGCGCACTTAACGGTATCGTCCTGTACTAGCAACAGCGGAATTGGAGCAACGAGTGAGCGCTGTTCCTTTCTGCCGATCACTGCACTTCCACGGCCGCTAACTTCGCGGCTTCATGAGCATTCCCGCCAATTCCCCCACCCTGCGCTCCTGGATCCCCGTTCCGGAAAAGAGCGACTTCCCGATCCAGAACATCCCCTTCGGCATCGGCAGCTGGAACGGCGAGCCGCCCGTGCCGGTGACACGCATCGGCGATACGGTGATCGATCTCAGCATCCTTTCGGAAGCAGGGCTGTTGGACGGCACCGGCATTCCCCGCGAGGCCTTCATGGCACCCCACCTGAACGAGCTGATGAAGGGGGGCAAGCCCGCCATGCGTGCGTTGCGCGAACGGCTGAGCGAACTCTTCCGGCACGACAATGCCACCCTGCGCGATGACAACACCCTGCGCGAGGATGCCATGCTGCCCGTGGACCAGGTGACGATGCACCTGCCGGTGACCGTGGGCGATTACACCGACTTCTACAGCAGCCGCGAGCATGCCACCAACGTGGGCACCATGTTCCGCGATCCTGCGAACGCCTTGCTGCCCAACTGGCTGCACCTGCCGGTGGGGTACCACGGCCGCGCTTCGTCCATCATTCCCAGCGGGCAGGCCATCCGCCGACCCATGGGCCAGCGCCGTCCCGATCCAGAGAAGCCGCCCGTGTTCGGCCCTTCGGTGCAGCTCGACTTCGAGTTGGAGGTCGCCTTCATCACCTTCGACGGAAAGCCCTTGGGTCAGCGCATCAGCACCGCCGAGGCCGAGGAC
>JBGTIB010000220.1:0-15643 GCA_041745875.1 Flavobacteriales bacterium
GCCGATGAACGAGGAGGAGCTGCGCGACCTGATGTACACGGCCCAGCTGCCGGACCAGGGCCCCTTCAGCATCCGCTACCCGCGCGGTGAAGGCGTGATGACCGAGTGGAAGACGCCCTTCAAGGCGATCAAGGTGGGCACCGGTCGCAAGGTGCGCTCAGGCACCGATATCGCGGTGCTGAGCATCGGCCATATCGGCAACTACGCCGCCAAGGGCATCGACCGCCTGGAAGCCGAAGGCTACAGCGTGGCGCACTACGACATGCGCTTCGTGAAGCCGATCGATGAGCTACTGCTGCACGAGGTCTTCGGCAAGTTCAAGCACGTGATCACCATCGAGGACCACGCCCTGCACGGCGGCATGGGCAGCGCGGTGCTGGAGTTCATGGGCGACCACGGCTACAGCGCGCAGGTGAAGCGCCTGGCGATCCCGGACAAGTTCATCGAGCATGGCACGCAGCCGGAGTTGTATAGGGAGTGTGGGATCGATGATGTGGCGGTGGTGGAGGCAGTGAAGGAGATGTTGGAACAGCAGCGGGCAGGCGCAGGAAAAAAAGCCAGCGCGTAGGAACCAGGTTCACTTTCTGGGCATCGGTGTCAAGCACAGATGGTAGCCGATGCCGACTGTCACAGGCAGGGCCTCTTTGATCTCCATTCCAGTGCCTCGAACCCTGAGTTCATCCACGTATTCAAATACCTCTTGGGAACGGACCGGCAGGTTGATGGAGAATCGCCAGTAATTGCGTGTGATCCGTTGGCGCAGGATCACGCCTGTGCCCAGTGTCGGACCATAGTAAATGGTGTTCAATTCCTTTCTGCCCTGGATCCATACAAAGGCATTGTAGCCATACATGGCCACGAAGAATGGCGTTGCCCGTGCTTTGGCAGGTACGCGCAGTTCAATACCACCGCTCCATGCCGGACCGACCAGGGCCCATCCACCGCCTATGAAACAGGAAGCGAACCCGGTCGGCCATAGTGTTAGCCGTGCTCCAATGATGCCACCCACGTCCTGGCCCGCGCCTACCCCCAAGTAGGGTCCCTTGACCCGATACGGGTCCTGCATTCGGGACGCATCTTGAGCCACGGAAAAGCCCGTGATCAGGATGGCGAGCACGATCGAGAGGGGCTTGATCATCACTCAAAAATAGATGCCTGCCAAATATTGCATGTGGCGAAACACCCCGATACCTTCAAAGCTTCTTCATACTTTCACTTCATGATCTCGGGCTTACGTGTCATATGGGCGCTGTTCGCGATCGCATTGGCAACGCCCATCATCGCTCAGGACAAGGGCCGGGAGATCCTCTTGGAAATGCGGGATTCACTCCTTTCGCATTCCTCCATGTCCTACTCGGTCCATCTCCGGATCAAGTTCCCATTCAGTAGTGATACCGCCACTTACACCGAACGCGTATCACTTCAACGAGACACTGCGGATGCACTGTTCGGAGGTAGGATATTGGTGACCGGTGGGGAGGAGTTGATCCATTTGTACGATGGAAGCCATATCCACGAATGCAATACGCGCACGGATAGTTGTGTGCGATACGATGCTGCCAAAGGGGAGAATTGGACCATGACCTCCGGGCAGCAGGCCGTGTTGTGGTTCAGGGATATGCTGCAACCTGCGCGGATCACCAAGCGATGCGATCCCGCCAACGTCATCGAATGGCTGGGCGATACGACGATAGCCGGCTCGAGATATGATCGGGTGCGTGTTCGCTTCCCTGACAACGACCCGATCAAGGGCCATGAAGCACTCTACGTGATCAGCAAAGAAGATCGTGCGGTACGCATCCGCGAAGAACGGTATCTCACGGAAGGCCAGGTCCTGTGGTACCGATGGAAGATCTCCGATGTAAAATTCGATGTGCCAGAGAGCGAAGTACCACCCATTTCGGCGTTGATGTCCACTGCCGTGATCACCGATTACCGGAGCCCAGAACTTCCGATGTTGTTGGCGAAAGGAAAACCGGCACCTGTATTGATCGGAGATCTGTTCGGAACTGGTCCGGAGGCCGATACGATCCACTATGAAGGCAAGGTGAGCTTCATTGATTTCTGGGCGGTCGGCTGTGTACCCTGCAGGCACTCGATGCCCGTGATCGATTCACTGCATTCCGTTTATGCAGGGCGCAGTGTGCAATTCATCGGTGTGAACGCGTATGATGATGCTACCAGGCTGCAGGAATTCCTGGGAAAGCGAGGTATACACTATCCGACACTCCGCGTGGCTCGTGGACAGGAGCAAGCTTTCAATGTGACCGCGATACCCGCTTTCTACTTGGTGGATGGAACGGGAAGGGTAGCAGCATCATGGGTGGGATATGGTCCTGACATGGCAGCGAAATGGGTCGACAGCATAGAGGCGTTGTTGTCCCGATAGCACAACCAACAGTGCCGCTGCGAAAGTCAGCCGGTGGCCGGATCACTCAGCGTCGGAATAGCCAGAGTACCAGACTGACCAGTGCCGATATCACGATCATCGTTACGATCGGGAAGTAGAGCGAAAAACCCTCCCGTTCGATCCGGATGTCGCCAGGCAGCCGACCGAACCAACGCCACCAAGTGCCATGGGAAAGCCACGGCCACAGCAGGCCGATGAGCAACAGCAGGATGCCGATGACGATCAGCAGGCGACGCATGGGGCAAAGCTACCGTGGCGGGGTGGCCGGCCACAGCACCTGCATGCGGTGACGATCCCAGTAGAGCACACGGTCGTCGGTTCTCAGGGCCACATCATGGAACGGCGTGATGAGCCTGGGGCCGTCATCGGATGTGCTGATCCGCACTCCGGGCTCCAACAACACGCCGTCAGGAGTACGTGTCGGGCGGATGGTGTCGGGCGCGTGCAGTGTGGCATATCGACGCAGCCGACCGGCATGGACGAAGCGCTCGCCGTCGATGCCCTGAAGCTCCAATGCCGGGCGCAGTCCGTGACGCAGGATGAAGGCCCCGTCGTGTTCTTCCGGCACATGCACCACCCATGTGGTGCCGATGGCTTGCAACTCCTGTAGTTGTAACACGATCGTATCCAGTGTCCTCGATGCGTGTCGCCAGTTCTGCTGCAGCTGTATCAACAACACGAGCGCGGCCACGAGCACGCCAAGCAGGACGGACCTCCGCAGCCACAGGGTGGGCAGGTACGCCAGCGCGATGGCGACCATCGCACAGAGGAACAGGGAGGGAGTGTACAGCGCGCGATCCCCTTCACTGGTCTCGGTGCTCACTCCCACCAATACAGGGGTGAGCATGGAGACGAGGAACATCCAGGGAAGGATCGGCAGGCCCTGTGTGTGCGCTCCGTGTTCCCGGTTCCTTGCACGCATCACGAGGATTGTACAGAGCACGATCCCTACCAAGGTTCCCAGCATGATCCACGGGCGGTGCAGTGGCCCGGGAGGAAGGAATAGCCTGCTTGTACTGTACAGGGCGTTCAACAAATAGTCCTTCGGGGCGTGTTGGAGAAAATTGCTGCCGTACTCGTTCACCAATTGGTCCAAACGGATCCATCGGATGGTGAGGTACAGTGCGAAAGCGACTACCCACGAAGCCATGAACGGGAATACCTCGCGAAGCCCCGTTGAACGGCGCAGCAGCAGAGGCAAAGCGAGCAGCGGGAACAGCACGGCACTTTCGTAGCTCATCAGCGCCAGGAACCAACAAACCGAACTCACGAACAATGCCGATGACAAGTGACGGGAAGGCAGCAGCGCCAGCAAGCCGAGGAGCATGAACAACGCCGCCATCGACACGGAGCGGCCCACGATCCAGATCACCGCTTCGCCGTGGAACGGGTACACCAGAAAGAGTAGTGCTCCCATCCACGTGGCACCATTGCGGACCACACCGATGCCCAGCAGCAAGCGGAACAGCAGATAGGCACAGAGGCCATGGAGGATGATGTTGAACACCCGTTGGGGAATTGGGTCCGCTCCGAACATTGCGTGTATCGCCAGAACGGTGAGATCCTGCATCGGCCGGAACATTCCACCCTGCCGCAAATCGTGGAGGACCCCCACCCGATGGACCACATCGAGGTCATCGCTCAGGAAACCCAGTGGAACCACTGGTGCGAACACGAGCAGGGCGATTACGATGCAGAGGAAGGCAAGCCCTCCGTTCGGGATCCGGACCGGTGCTTTTTCCATGGGGACACGGGCACGTGCCTGGCGCGCGCCCTGCGCCAAAACTAAACGCCCTCCGTGCCCCGTCGCCGGTAAATTCGCCCGATGCCCAGGCGCGACCTCCTTCTGTTGTTGCTGGCCTTCGTGCTCAGCGTGGCCGTGCGATGGCCTCATGTGGACCGGCCACTGAGCATGCACCACGAGTATTGCACGGCCACGGCCTTGATCATCCTGCAGAACTGGTATACGGATGGTTTCATGGCGCACCATGGTGTACCGGCGATCACCTTCACAGGACCTGCGGACCGCTACCCGGAAGGATGGCTCGATGCACCGGCTGTACGTGATGGTGTCATCCACTATCTGTCGCATCCTCCCCTGGCATACGACCTGCCGTACCTGTTGTTCAGCATCACCGGAACTGCGCCCAGTGCGTGGGGACTTCAATTGCTGAACATCCTTTTCCACCTTGTCGCCGCAGTAGCACTTTACCTGGCGGTGCGTGTGGTGGTCCAGGGATGGGCTCCCCTGTTCGCTGCGCTGCTCTATCTCTTCATGCCTGCGACCTTGTGGTTCCATGGCAATGCTTACATGAGCGACATGTTCGTGCAGAACTTCTGGATGCTGCACATCGCCGTGGCCATGCATCTTTTCACCATTCCGCGAATGCCGGGGCGCAGGCTCTTATTCCTGTTCGGCTTCACGCTCTTTCTGGCCGTTTATACCAGCTGGCTCGGGGTCTTCGCCGGGGTCGTCTCCTTCTGGATCTCGGCCTGGCGCGCCCGAAAGTGGCCAGGCATGTATGCCGCCATGCTCATTGCGATCCTGGCTGTTGGCGCCGCCCTGTTGCTCACCGCCGTGCGCTATCTGTCGCTCATCGATGCGCAGGAATTGTGGGACTACTATTTAACACGCTGGGCGGTGCGGGGGTCGGCGAACATCATTCCGGAGGCTGGCACCTACCTCGGCCAATTGGCGATGAACTATCGCACTGGCTTTCTCCCGGTCATCGCCTTGTTGGTCGTGCTGGCCGGTTGGCACTTGCTTCGAAGGGAACGACCATGGCCGGGCGGTCCTGCGGCCATGCTGCTGATCGCACTTGCCGCATTGCCTGTGCTGCTGGATCATCTTTTCCTGTTGCGCTACGCCCACCACGACTTCGCCGCATTGAAGGGAGGGGTGTTGCTTTGCGCCATGGCAGGCATCATGTTGGGCCGCTTGCCGATCAAGGGTGCGTGGGTGACAGTGGTCCTGACACTTGCGCTAGGTGCTGGCTATTTCCACCGCATCAATCCCATGGACCTGTCTGAAGCCAGTTATTCACGACAGCGCGACCTGGGCTTGACCATGCGGGATGAGGTAGCCCCGCAGGAGACTGTGCTTTGCCTGGGCTTCACCCCGGACCCACAAATGCTTTGGTATGCCGAACGCACGCTCTTCCGCATCGACTCCCTGGAAGAGGGTAGGGCCTTTCTGCGCGCACAGGGTACTGCGGTCGGTGTGGTCTTCGAGTGGGACGCGGAAGGAGCAAGGCATACGCGGATCTCCGCCTTCGACGGAACGCCCTGAGTACTTCACTGCATCGTGTAGGTGCGCTGCTCCGCGCTCTCCACACCCCGCACCCGGGTCTTTCGTTGGTAGACCGTTCGTGTGGTCCAGGCACCATGCAGGTCGACCTCGATGTCCATGGTCTCCAGGATCGTGATGCCTTCGATCGTGCGCCGCAAGGTCTCCCGTTCCTCGCCTTCGAGCCCGTGTCCGCCCGAGGTTTCCAGCAGCGCTTCGATGGCGTCATCCACGGCCTTGGGGTCGATGTGCTGGGTCATGTGCATGTGAGCGATGGCCTGCGCGGTATCGAGCGTGGTCATGGTGAATTCCTGTTGCGTGTGAAAGGGTATGCCACCGAGTGGATTGGCCACCTCCGCCTGCACCTTTTCCACACGCCCGGTGATGTACGCCACACCGAAGGGGAAGAGCAGGTTCCCCACATCCTCCAAGGCATCCTGTGCCAACTCCCCTGTGCTGATCACATCCTGCAAGGCCGCTTTCATGGCGTTCCGCTCATCGACGTTCACGGCCAGGTCCAGGATGCCATGCAATACGACCCGCGCATGCTCGTCGATCTCGGCGGTGTTGGCCAGCCCGAGCGGAACACCCGTCTCGTCGGTCGTGATCAGCACACGCAAGCCTTCGCGGGCGTGCAGGATGCGCGTGTACACCGCGCGTTGGTGGGGATCTTCCGGGAGTTCGGAATCCACCTTCACATTGCGGTAGATGACCTCCACGGCATAAGTGCTGTCCGTGGCATCGCGTACGACCATGTCGAGCGCGCAGGTGGATCGTCCAGCGCGCGGGCCGCTCATGGCATGCTCCACCAAATAGCTGCGCTGGTCGCCCGGCTCCCAGTAGGCGATGACTGCTGCCGTGGTGTCGTTCAGGACGTTCTGGCCCACGGAGAGCAGCACCGCTGTGACGCAGGATGCGGCCCATGCCGCGCGCAGAAACCGCATGACGATGCGCGCTCAGACCGGCTTCAGCTCAAAGTCCTCGAGGAACTTCGTGGTGAAGTTGCCCGCCCTGAACTGGGGGTCCTGGAGCAGTTGCAGGTGGAAGGGGATGGTGGTGTGAATGCCCTCGATGACGTACTCGCTCAGGGCGCGTTCCATCTTCGTCAGGGCCTCTTCACGCGTTTGTGCGCTCACGATCAGCTTGCCGATCATGCTGTCGTAGTTGGGTGGGATGGTGTAGCCGGCGTACACGTGCGTATCGACGCGTACTCCATGGCCCCCGGGACTGTGGTAGCTGGTGATCTTGCCCGGGTTGGGACGGAAGCCGTTGAAGGGGTCCTCGGCGTTGATCCGGCACTGAATGCTGTGGCGTGTGGGCTCGTAATTGAGACCGCTGATGGGGATGCCGGCCGCGATCTTGATCTGTTCGCGGATCAGGTCGTAGTCGATGACCTCCTCGGTGATGGTATGCTCCACCTGGATCCGCGTGTTCATCTCCATGAAGTAGAAGTTGCGGTCCTTGTCCACGAGGAATTCCACCGTGCCCACCCCTTCGTAGTTCACGGCGGCGGCTGCTTTGATCGCGGCTTCGCCCATCTTTTTGCGCAGCGACTTGGTCATGAAGGGGCTCGGCGTCTCCTCCACCAACTTCTGGTGGCGGCGCTGGATAGAACAGTCGCGCTCGCTCATGTGGCAGAAGGTGCCGTACTGATCCCCTGCGATCTGGATCTCGATGTGGCGCGGTTCCAGGATGTACTTCTCCATGTACATGCCCGGGTTGCCAAAGGCCGCACCGGCCTCCTGACTGGCCTTGTCGAAGGCTTCCTGGAACTCCTCCTCCTTCCACACCAGGCGCATCCCTTTGCCACCGCCACCGGCAGTTGCTTTCAGGATCACCGGATAGCCGATGCGCTTGGCCTCCTTCTTCGCTACGGCGATGTCGGTCACCAGTCCTTCGGTTCCTGGAACAACGGGTACACCGGCCGCGATCATGGTCGCCTTGGCCGTGGCCTTGTCACCCATGCCTTCGATCTGCTCCGGCAGGGCACCGATGAACTTGATGCCGTGCTGCTGGCAGAGCTTGCTGAACTTGGCGTTCTCGCTCAGGAAACCATAGCCGGGGTGGATGGCGTCGGCGTTGGTGATCTCCGCCGCAGCGATGATCCGCGACATGTTCAGGTAGCTCTCCTTGCTGGGAGGCGGGCCGATGCACACGGCCTCATCGGCGAAGCGCACAGGCAGACTATCCTTGTCGGCGGTGGAATAAACGGCCACCGTCTTGATGCCCATTTCGCGGCACGTGCGGATCACGCGAAGGGCGATCTCGCCGCGGTTGGCTATGAGGATCTTCTTGAACATGGGAGGCGCTAAAGTTCAACGCAGAGGCGCGGAGGCGCAGAGGGCGCTGGGTCTTTCAGTCCGGCCCGGTCCTCGCAGATCTTTGCGTGCGATGTTCATGTTTCGAAGTGATGTTTCATTGCCGCCAAGGCACCTGCTGTGCGCATTCCTCTGCGCCCTTGCGCCTCTGCGTTCTCAGTTGGGATCTACCAAGAACAATGGCTGATCATATTCCACCGGCTTGGCGTCGTCCACCAGCACCTTCACGATCTTGCCGCTCACCTCGCTCTCGATCTCGTTGAAGAGCTTCATGGCTTCGATGATGCAGATGGTCTTGCCGGGTTTCACCTCATCGCCAACATTCACGAAGATCGGTTTGCCCGGTCCCGCTGCGCGGTAGAAGGTGCCGATCATGGGCGCCTTGATGGTGATGTACTTGCTCTCCTCGGCAACCGCTGGTGCCGCCGCTGCTGCCGGAGCGGTCGCCACCGGTGCGGGTGCCGCTGCTGCCGGGGCTGGCGTAGGTGCCGCTGGGGAGGCCTGCGTGATCACCTGCACTTCCTTCCGGCTGGCCGCCGTCTTGATCGTGATCTTGAAATCCTTTTGCTCGATCTCCACCTCGCTCACGCCGCTCTTGGACACGAACTTGATCAGGTCCTGGATCTGTGTTAGGTTCATCGGTTGAGGCGCTTTTGTTGCCGACATAGCTGGCGAAGGTAGTCAGGTGCGGTTTTTCAGTGGGCAGGGCCGTCGCGGAACTCGCTGCGTGGTCAAGGGCGAGCGGTTCCGGGCGGGTGCGGATGCTTATCGTTCAACTTCCATAGGCCCATTTCAGCCAGATGGCACCCCAGGTGAAGCCGCCGCCGAAGGCCGAAAGGATCAGGTTATCGCCTTTCTTCAAGCGCGATTCCCACTCCCACAAACAGAGCGGGATGGTGCCACTGGTCGTATTGCCGTACTTCTCGATGTTCACCATCACCTTGTTGTCATCCAAGCCCATCCGGTTGGCGGTGGCGTCGATGATGCGCTTGTTGGCCTGGTGGGGCACGAGCCAGGCGACGTCATCGGCCGTTAGCCCGTTCCGCTCCATGATCTCCGCGCTCACATCGGCCATGTTGACCACGGCGAACTTGAACACCGCTTTGCCTTCCTGATATACGTAGTGGTCCCCGCGCTCCACGGTGCGCTCGGTGGCCGGGCGCATGCTGCCACCGGCCTTCTGGTGCAGGTATTGGCAACCGCTGCCGTCGCTGCGCAGGATGGAGTCCATCACGCCCACACCCTCGGTGGTGGGCTCCAGCAGCACGGCACCACAACCATCACCGAAAATGATGCAGGTCGTGCGGTCCTCGTAATCGATGATGGACGACATCTTATCGCCACCCACGATCACCACCTTCTTGTGCTTGCCACTTTCAATGAACTGTGCGCCGGTGCTGAGCGCATACAGGAAACCGCTGCACGCTGCCAGCAGGTCGAAGCCCCAGGCGTTCTTCGCGCCGACGGCATCGCAGACGATGTTGGCCGTGGCAGGGAACACGCGGTCGGGGGTCACGGTGGCCACGATCATCAGGTCGATCTCCTCCGGACCGATGCCGCGTTTCTTCAGCAGTCCGTTCACCGCTTCGATGGCCATCACGCTCAAGCCCTTGTCCTTGCCTTGCAGGATCCGGCGTTCCCTGATCCCGGTGCGTTCGGTGATCCATGCGTCGTTGGTCTCCACCATGGTTTCCAGCACCTTGTTGGAGAGGACCATGTCGGGTACGTAGCCGTGCACGGCGGTGATCGCGGCAGTGGTGCGTGTGCTCATGTCAGTGCTTCACGGATCCGTTCGCTGAGCTTGCTGTCCACCACATCCTTGGTGAACAGGATCATGTTCTTCACGGTGATGTCGTTGCTGATGCCATGGCCGATGATCACGTTGCCGTTCACGCCGAGCACGGGCAGGCCACCGTAATTCTCGTAATCGAAGCGGTCGAAGAAGGGTTCGTGCACGCCACGCGACTTCAGCAGGTCATGGAAACCTTCCACGGCTTTCAGGACCACGTTGCCCGTGAACCCATCGCACACCATCACATCGGCCTTGTCATTGAAGAGGTCGCGCCCCTCCACATTGCCGATGAAGGTGTACTGATCGCACTCCTTCATCAGGCCATAGGCGGCCTGGGTGACGGTATTGCCCTTTTTTTCCTCCTCACCGATGTTGAGCAGCGCCACCTTGGGATCCTCGATGTGGTACACGTGCTTGGCCAGCAAGGCGCCGAGCAATCCGAACTGCTGGAGCACATCGGGCTTGCAGTCGGCATTCGCGCCTACATCCAGGAGGATGCCGTAGGTGCCGTTCTCCTTGGGTACGATGCTGCAGATCGCAGGGCGGATCACGCCGGGGATCGCCTTCACGCTGAGCACAGATCCTACCAGCATGGCGCCGGTATTCCCGGTGCTGGCGAATGCATCGAGCACGCCGGTCTTCAGCATGCCGAAGCCCAGGGCGATGCTGCTCCGCGGTTTGGCGACCAGGGCCTTGGTCGGATTGTCCTTCATGGTGATATCATCCTCGCTGGGGACGATATCGAAGTGCTCGGGGTCGGCGCCCTCGGCCCGCAGTGCCGTCTTGATGGCAACGGGGTCACCGATCAGCGTCAGCCGAACCTCCTTGGGCATTTCGCGCGCAGCCATCACCGCACCTTTTACAGGTACGGATGGGCCGTGGTCACTGCCCATGATGTCCAGTCCGATCCTCATGTGGCGAGGGGGCGGAAGATCTGGTGCGTACGGATGATGTTATACGGTGTCGTCGGCGGCGGAAACGACCAGCCGACCATTGTAATAGAGGTCCTCACCCACTTTGTAGGCGCGGTGCCGACGGTGTGTCTCGCCGGTGTTGGGGTCGAGCGAGAGGGTGGGCAGACCCGCCCTCTGGTGGGTACGGCGCTTCGCCGTGCGGGTGGTGGAAAATCGACGTTTGGGATTAGGCATGGTCGGGGTCGTTGTGGCCTCAGGGCCGCTTTTGTTTCATCCCGACATCGTCGGGCTTCTTCAGTTTTTGCAAGGCTTCCCAACGCGGGTCGGGAACGGGGTCCGGTTCCTTTTCGGTGGCGAAGCGGGCCAGTGCGGCCTCGGCCTCAGGGTCGCATTGCCCTTCCGCATGGGTGCGACGGGCCGGGAGCGCCAGACGCAGGCACTCGTACAGATAGTGGGTCAGGTTGATGCTGTGCGCGCCGGGCTCCAGGGTCACCAATTCATCGTCATCCTCCACCGGGTCGCCATGCAGCTGGAAGATCTGGCGCTGGTCCCCCTTCAACACCAAAGCCAACGGTGCGTTGCAGCGGTCACAGGGCACGGTCACCGGACCCTCCGCATGGATGTGGGTCACCAACATGGTGGGGGACTTGTGCAGGCCGACCTCCACCTGGACCACGCCAGCGATCACGTCCTCCACGCCGGCCTTGGCGAAGAAGGCATCATCCAGCTCGAAGCGGAATTCGTGCTGGCCATCCTTCAATCCTGTGAAGGGGATGGTATGATCTCTCAGAGCGTCCAAAGTCATCCCTGCCGTCAAGGGGACCGCAAATGTAGGATATGGCATCGATCCCGCATGGGGCGGGAGTTCCCGTTCAGGGCTGAAGCGTTTCACCGCTCCTTGCGTTCCTTCTCCCGCTTCTGGGGTTGCAGCGGATCCACAGAGATGGCCTTCCAGTGTTCCCGTTTGCGTTTGATGTCGCCCGCCATCCACACGGCAGCCCTGAAACTGCCGGGATCGGCCACGCCCTTGCCGGCGATGTCCAGTCCGGTGCCATGGTCCGGACTGGTGCGCACGATGGGCAGGCCGGCGGTGAAGTTGACGCCATTGCCGAAGCTCAAGGTCTTGAAGGGGATGAGGCCCTGGTCGTGGTACATGGCCAGCACCCCATCGAAATGTTTGTAGCTCCCATTGCCGAAGAACCCGTCGCTGGGGTAGGGTCCCATGGCCAGTATCCCTTCCTCCTGCAGCCGGCGTGCGGCCGGGGCGATGCGCTCCTTGTCCTCATTCCCCAGCGCACCACCATCACCGGCGTGCGGGTTCAAGCCCAACAAAGCGATGCGCGGCGAAGCGATCCCGAAGTCGCGCTGCAGGCTCTGGTGGAACAGGCGGGCCTTGGACAGGATGCCCTCGGTGGTGATGGCCTCGGCCACTTCCTTCAAGGGAATATGTCCCGTGACGGTGCCCACCCGCAATCCTTCGCCCACCAGGATCATCAGCACCTCGCTGTCGCTGCCGGCCATGTGTTGCAGGTATTCGGTGTGGCCGGGGTAGGCGAAACCGGCATTCTGCATGGCGTGTTTGTCGATCGGCGCTGTCACCAGCACATCCACCTTGCCGCTGGCCAGGTCCTGCACGGCGGCCTCCAGGCTTTGTACCGCGTATTGTGCCAGTGCCCCGCTGGGTTTGCCGAGCTCGATCTGCGGATCGTCCTCCCACACGTTCACCACATTGAGCTTCTTCGGCAGCGCCTCCCGGGCATCCGCGATGCCGTTCACCTGGATCTCCTCCAGTCCCAGTGCCTTGCGGTGGTGGCTCACGGCCTTGGAGGAACAGTAGAGGACAGGGATCACTTCAGCCAGCATGCGTGGGTCCTCGAAAGTGCGGAGCACCACTTCGATGCCGACGCCATTGAGGTCGCCGCAGGAAATTCCGATGCGAAGGGGACTGGTTTCCATGGATCGATGAGGGATGAGGGGAATGCGCGCGGCCAAAGGTCAGCCGTCACACCCGTTGGCACACGTCAATGTTTTGTCGCACGCCGTTTCAGTAGTTCGTAGATCAGCCGTACGCCCACACCGGTGCCGCCCTTGGTGCGGTAGCTGTCGCGTTTGGTGAGGAAGGCAGTGCCCGCGATATCCATGTGGATGAAGGGCTTGCTGGTGAAACGGGCGAGGAACTTGCCTGCCGTGATGGCGCCCCCGGTAGGCCCGCCGAGGTTCTTGATGTCTGCCACATCGGAATCGATCTCCTGGTCGTACTCCTCCCAGAATGGAAAGCGTACCACCCGCTCGAAGACCTGCTCGCCTGCCTCGGTCAAACGCTGGAATTCCTGATCGGACGCGGTGCCCATCACCACCGTACCCTGGCTGCCGATCGCATTGGCCGCTGAACCGGTGAGCGTAGCTACGGTGATCACCACCTCGGGATCATAGTGCTCGGCATAGCTCAGTGCATCGGCCAGGATCATACGGCCCTCGGCATCGGTGTTCATCACTTCCACGGTCAGGCCGCTGTGCATGCGCACCACGTCGCCGGGTACATAGGCATTGCCACCGGGGCGGTTGTCGGTGGCGGGGATGAGTCCGATGATATGCAGGGGCAGTTGCTGCCTGCTGGCGGCGGCCATGGCGCAGGCCACGGCAGCGGCACCGCCCATGTCGCACTTCATCTGGTCCATGCTGTTGGCGGTGGGTTTCAGGCTGAGACCGCCCGTGTCGTAAACCACACCTTTGCCCACGAGGACCACCGGCTTCTTGTTCACGGCAGCCTTGGGCTTCCACTCCAGCACACTGAAGGTGGGTTCGTCGCGGCTGCCCTTGTTCACGGCGATCAGGCCACCCATTCCCAGGGCTTCGATCTGCTCCTTGTTCAGGGTCTTCACCTTGAAACCCGCGTTCCGGCTCATGGTCTTGATCTCCGAGGCAAGTTGCGTGGCGTTCAGGAAGGACAGTGGTTCGTTCACCAGGTCCCGGGCCGCCAGGGTGGCCTCGCACAGGTCGGCAAGCTCTTCCAAGGCCTTGCTTCCCACGGTCTTGGCCACCACCTGCAAACGCTTCAGGGTGGGCAGGTCCTTCGTATTGGTCTTGTATTTCGTGAAGGCGTAGCTGCCCAGGGTCACGCCTTCGGCCAGGGCCAGGACCACCTCGGCATCGGAGCCAAGGCCCACCAGTTGTGCTTCGGCACGTTTGGCGCCATTGAGGCGCACGGCCATGTCGTTGCCCGCCCGCCGTGCCAGTTCCAGCCGTCGATGCCCCGTTCCGTTCGAACCCAGGTACACCATCACCAACCGGCCGCTGATGTCGCAGAAGGCCACCCGCGCACCGCTCTTGAGTTGCTCGGTGAGGTACTGGCGGTCGTTGCGCTCCAGATCAAGCCCACGCAGTTGAACGATGTCGTCCACTACGGCCAGGGTGTCCCGGGCGGATGCAGTGCGGGTGGTCTTGGAAAGGTTGATCATGGCGCGCTTCGGGGGAGGTGGCCAAAGATAGCCGGGCCCGGCTCGCCTTCCTTGGACCGGTTCCCCAAGGCCGGATGCCGCGAGGAACGGTACCCATCGAGATACAATTGGTAGGTGGGCCTGATCGTTCCCGGTGTGGAAAGATCGTACTTTGTTGGTCCGCCGCCGCCGCATGATCCGTTCGCTCCTCCTGTTCCTGGCCTTGGTACTCTCCTCCATCGCATCCGCCACGCACAACCGGGCGGGCGAGATCATCATCTGCCATGTGTCCGGCTTGATCTACCAGGTCACGATCATCACACATACCCAGATAAGCTCACCAGCCGACCGTCCGGAATTGATCCTGGACTGGGGCGATGGGACACCCTTGGAGACCATTGCGCGCACCGACTCCCTGGATAATGTGCCGCTTGATCTGCGGCGGAACGAGTATGTGGCCACCCATTCCTATAGTGGTCCGGGCGTATTCACCTTGAGTTTCGAGGATCCGAACAGGATCGGTGGACTTGTGAACATGGACACATCCATACAACAGCCCTTCTGCGTGAAGACGCAGATCACGGTCGGTACGCAGACAGGGAACAACTGCTCGGTGCGCTTCGCCAATCCCCCGATCCAGAACGCGTGCGTGGGCCAGCCCTGGATCCACAACCCCGGGGCCTTCGATCCCGACGGGGATAGCCTGAGCTTCGAGCCGGCCATCTGCCTGGGTCCGGGATGCGAACCCATCAGTAGTTACCAATATCCCAACGCTTTTCCCGCCGGAGGCGGCAACTCCTACACCATCGATCCGCTCACAGGCACCATCTCCTGGCTCAACCCAATGACCATCGGGCGTTACAACATTGCCTTCATTGTGCGCGAGTGGCGGCGGGAGAACGGCGTGCTGCACAACGTGGGTTGGGTGATGCGTGACATGGAGATCACCGTGTACTTCTGCGACAACGTACCACCCACGGTGTCCCAGGTCGCGGATACCTGTGTGGTGGCCAATACGCTGTTGAGCTTTGCGGTCCAGGCCAGCGATCCCGATGCGGGCCAGAGCGTTGTCCTCAATGCCTTGGGTCAACCATTCTTACTGACCAATTCGCCCGCCTCCTTCCTGAGCCCTTCTCCGGGCAACCCGGTGAACGGGGTGTTCAATTGGAACACCAACTGCAGCCATGTGCGGCTACAGCCTTACCAGGTGGTGTTCAACGCGATCGACAATGGCGATGTGCCTCTTCAGAATTACAGCAGCATGAACATCCGGGTGATCGCCCCGCGCCCGGAGAACCCATTGGCGGTGCCAAGCTCGAACGGCATCGCACTGAGTTGGGACCCAAGCGTATGCAGCAATGCTACAGGCTACCTGATCTACCGGCGCAGCGGGCTTTACGGTTTCGTGCCTGGCTATTGCGAAACGGATGTCCCGGGCTATACCGGGTATGTAGAGATCGCGAGTGTGGACGGCGTGGGCAACAAC
>JBGTIB010000221.1:0-2858 GCA_041745875.1 Flavobacteriales bacterium
CGGGCTTTACGGTTTCGTGCCTGGCTATTGCGAAACGGATGTCCCGGGCTATACCGGGTATGTAGAGATCGCGAGTGTGGACGGCGTGGGCAACAACAGCTACGTGGACCAGGGCGATCTGGTCTTCGGCAACCAGTACTGTTACATGGTGGTAGCACGCTTCGCGGATGGTTCGCGCAGCATCGCCAGCGAGGAGTTCTGTGCGATCCTGGACCGTCAGGTGCCGGTGATCACCCACGTGAGCGTGGGGGTGACCGATGTGAGCAACGGGATCGACACGGTGCGCTGGAGCAACGCATATGATCTGGACACCATCGCACGCCCGGGTCCCTACCAGTTCCGGCTGGACCGGGGCATCGGTCAAAGCAGTGCCACGGAGTTGATCTGGACCAGTTCGGTGCACCCCTTCCTGGCGCATCCCGACACACAGTTCCTCGATACGGGCCTGAATACCCAGGATCAGGGGCATGTGTACCGGGTGGAGCTGCTGGGCGATGGAGGCAATGAGTTGATCGGTTCGAGCAACGTGGCCTCCTCGGTGTTCATCAACGCGGTGCCCAACGACGAGCAACTCACCATCCAATGGACCCTGAACACACCATGGGTGAACTCGCTGTACGAGGTGTTCCGCTTCGATGGCAGTGACTGGTTGCTGATCGGCAGCAGCAACACGGAGAGCTACGTGGACACCGGTCTGGTGAACGGCACAGAGTACTGTTACTACGTGCGCAGCACCGGTGCCTACAGCGATCCGGTGATCGTATCGCCGCTGATCAACTACAGCCAGGAGGTATGCGGAGTGCCGATCGACCTGACCCCACCCTGTGTGCCGGAGCTGAGCCTGGACAACGACTGCGAGCTACCCTTGAACACGCTGAGCTGGACCAACCCGGCGAACGCCTGTGGCGATCTGGATACCTACGCCTACAACATCTGGTTCAGCGACTCACTGGGTGGTGAGTTCGTGCTGATCGGCACCAATGAGGGAGCCTGGGATACGCTCTTCGCGCACACTGACGGGGCGAGCGTGGCGGGCTGTTATGCCGTATCGGCGATCGACAGTGTGGGAAATGAAAGCGCGTTAAGCATCATCGCCTGCGGCGACAACTGCCCGGAGTACACCCTGCCCAATGTGTTCACCCCCAACAGCGATGGGGTGAACGACCTGTTCGTCCCCTTCCCGTACCGCGGGGTAAAGGAGATCGACCTGCAGGTGTTCAACCGCTGGGGTCAACTGGTGTTCGGCACGACGGACCCTGCGATCCAATGGAACGGTACGCACCAGGACAACGGCGAGACGCTCAGCGACGGGGTGTACTACTACGTGTGCCATGTGATCTTCGTGCGCCTTGCGGGCGATGAGGTGATCACCCTGAAGGGCTATGTCCACCTGCTGGGCGGTGGCAGCCCACAACGGCGCTTTTGAACCCTGTGCTGGAGTGCCTGCCATTCATCTTCCTCCTGCGCCGTCTTTCTTGAACGGTCCATTTTCGGGAACGAACGGTAGCCCCTGCCGGTCGTGCCCCGTGCGGGATTAGCTTACTTTGTGGGTCCGCAGCCGCCGCATGATCCGTTCGCTCCTCCTGACCCTGACCTTGGTGCTCTCCACCATCGCATCCGCCACGCACAACCGGGCGGGCGAGATCATCATCTGCCATGTGTCCGGCTTGATCTATCAGGTCACGATCATCACACATACCAAACTGAGCGCACCGGCCGACCGTCCGGAACTGATCCTGGACTGGGGCGATGGCTCGCCTTTGGATACGATCCTTCGCTCCAACATCCTGGACGATGCATCGCGCGACCTGCGGCGCAGCGAGTATGTGGCCACCCATACCTACAGCGGCCCCGGCGTGTTCACCCTGAGCTTCGACGATCAGAACAGGAATGGCGGCGTGCTGAACGTGCCCAACTCCATCGCACAAAGCTTCTGCGTGAAGACGCAGATCACCATATCGCCGATCACGGGTCAGAACTGCTCGGTGCGCTTCGCCAATCCACCGATCCAGAACGCATGTACCAACCAGCCTTGGATCCACAACCCCGGTGCCTTCGACCCCGATGGTGATAGCCTGAGCTACGAGCCGGCCATCTGCCTGGGACTTGGTTGCGACCCCATCGCGGGCTATCAATATCCGAATGCGATCCCGGCCGGAGGAGGAAATTCGTACACCATCAACCCGGTCAACGGTACCATCTCCTGGCTCAACCCGGTCACCCAGGGGGAATACAACATCGCCTTCATCGTCCGCGAATGGCGGCGGGTGAACGGCGTCCTGTACAACGTGGGATGGGTGACGCGCGACATGCAGATCACGGTACTGCCCTGCGACAACGTACCGCCCACCGTGTCACAGGTGGCCGATACCTGTGTGGTGGCCAATACGCTGTTGAGCTTTGCGGTCCAGGCCAGCGATCCCAATGCTGGGCAGAATGTTTCGCTCAGCGCATCGGGTCAGCCCTTCGTGGTGGGCAGTTCACCGGCCACTTTCCTGAGCCCCTCGCCGAGCAACCCGGTGAACGGGGTGTTCAACTGGAGCACCAACTGCAGCCATGTGCGACTGCAACCGTACCAGGTGGTGTTCAATGCGATCGACAATGGCGATGTGCCCTTGCAGGGCTTCTCCAGCATGAACATCCGGGTGATCGCCCCGCGGCCCGAGAACCCGGTGGCATTGCCCGTGGCCAATACCATCGAGTTGACGTGGGACCCCAGCGTATGCAGCAATGCTACAGGCTACCTGATCTACCGGCGCAGCGGGCTTTACGGTTTCGTGCCTGGCTATTGCGAAACGGATGTCCCGGGCTATACCGGGTATGTAGAGATCGCGAGTGTGGACGGCGTGGGCAACAAC
>JBGTIB010000222.1:0-6995 GCA_041745875.1 Flavobacteriales bacterium
GAACATCGGTGGCGTTGTTCCCACGGAGACACGTGAATCGCAGGTGCCGTAAAGTCCGTTGGCTATTTCGTTGTCTCCAACATCGCCTTCACCGTTTTCAGCGCGTTGCCAATGAACACCTGGTCACCGGTAACGATCGCGGGGCGATCGAGAAAAGTGTACTTCTTCAGAATGTACTTCCGGAAGTCCCGAACCTGCGCAGTGGCCTCCCGACGATGGAGGGGATCCGGCGGCTGGTAGGTAGGCCACATGGACCAATGCGTGAAAGTTTGCAGTGGTTTGACGGTGAGCAGTGCCCGTGCTGCATGCATGCCTTTAATTAATGTTCACCGGCGCAAATACTTCCTGTACGGAAAATACACCACCAACGCTATTACCTCCACCAACATCACGAGCCAGGGAATGCCGATGACCGGAGTGGCCAGCACACCGAGTTGGAGCAGCAGGAACTCCTCCAGAAAAAGTCCGGCAAAGAGCAGCACGAACAGGAACGGCAGCACGAACCAGCCGAGAAAGCGCAGTGCCCGGTAACGGCCCCGGATGCTCCTGTAGGCCACCACCAGCGGGGGCAGCGCCAGCACAAGTACGACCAGGTCGGTGATCCAATACACCACGGGAGCATCACCGAAGATGATCGAAGCGGCGTATTGCTCATCGTTCCAACCCATCAGCGCGAAGAGGATTCGGTTGATGGGGAAGTTGGCGAAGATCAGTGCGAAGCCCATGCGCTGTGTACCGGCATCCTTGCTGCGGAGCTGGAAGAGGCCCCACCACATCAGGGCAAAAGTGAAGATGGGGCCGGACATTGTGGCCCAATAGTGTTCGGGATGCAGGCTGGTGCATCCATCGCACAGGTGGAAGGAGTTGAAGGTCTTGTAGCCGAAGCAGTCGCAAATGGCCGCCGCCGTGAAGTGGTGTACGAACTCGTGCGAAGTGCCGCAAAGGATGGTGAGGCTGAGGAAGGCGACGATACTGCGCCAGGATAGTGTTGGCTCCATGACAAGCGTTCGCCATGCGACGCACGGAGACCATGGGGCCGTTACAGGGGTGGGATGAAAGGTGTGGCTGGACCGTCCAAGCGAGTCTCATCCAATGTTTGATCCAGACAGTGCCTTGAACGAAGACCTCGTGAACTTAAATTTTGCCTTTTGGGTGCGCAGAGCTGTGGTGTGGGCATATTAAGAGGAAAGGCACGCCATGGAGGCCGTGGAAGTAGTGGAGGCCGAAAAAGAAAGACGTTCCTCTACAAAGGCATAGGACACTTCCATGTCGCGATCGATCACCGGACCATGTTTCACGACCAAAGCAGTTTCGCGATCCCAATAAAACCCAATATGATCAGAAGTAATAGAACCGGCCCACCGAAAATGGCAAGCACCGTCTTCCCGGGGTAGGAATACCGCTTCAGTATGATCTCATGACAGAAAAGCTGAAGGCCGAATATCACGGCCGTGTAGAGCCCAAATGCGGCCCAATTGCCGGGATCCCGCATCCAGCGAAAGTCATAGTGTCCCTCGTCTATATAGGCCAGAAAGTTCACGATCAAGAGTGTACTGATCAGAAGGACTACCAGACTACGGCCATTCGAACGATGAACCAGTGTCGACTGCGCCATGAGGGATCGCTTTGGCTTGAGAACGAAATGGTGATCCCGAAATTATACAGGTTTCACCGCCACCTCAAACCACCGTAGTGGCCTCCCGACGAAGGAGGGGGCCCTGCGGCTCGGCAGGTAGGCCGCAGGGTCAGATGATCTTTGCGCATCCATCTGTGCGAGGACGCCCCCCTAACACTTCCCCACCCCTCTCCCTTCCACATGCACATGCACGAACTCCACGCCGCTGTCGATACCGGCGGCGGTGAGTTGGCGGCGCGCCATGGTGATCACATCGGCGCGTTCGCCCACGGCGATGTCGCTGTACTTGATCACCACCACGCCGCTCCAGGTGCAGCTATACTCCAGGTAGGCTTGTTTCGACTTGCCGATCTCGGTGCTGAGCTTCGCCAGGGCGGCATCGTCCAGGTCGGCGATGGTGAGCACCACCATGGCATCGAAGGAAGCGGCCGGGGCTTTGTGGGCCTGCACGGTGTACGCGGGAATGAACAAGGCGAACAAAAGGATGGTGATGATGTGTTTCATTGGTGTGTGTTGGTTGTTACTGCTAAATTCGATGCGTTACCCCACACCACACATGACGAACGACAGGTCGTCCGAAGGTTTCCAGAGCCTGAAGGAGTTCTACCCCTACTACCTCAGCGAGCACCAGCACCCGGTGAGCCGTGTGCTGCACTTCACAGGAACCAGCTTGATCGCGCTGTGGATCGTACTGGCCATTTACACCCGCAACGCCTGGTGGCTGATCTTGATCCCGCTCGGTGGCTATGGCTTCGCATGGGTGGGGCATTTTTTCTTCGAGCAGAACAAGCCCGCCACCTTCAAATACCCCGGCTATAGCCTGGCGAGCGACTTCATCCTGTGGTGGCATTTGCTCACTGGCCAGGAGCGTTTCAACCCGAAAGTATAAGCCCAGGAGCCGAACGCCATGCGCCATTTCACCAGGATCGTGATCGCGCTTGCCGGGCTCTTATCGGGCATTGTTGCCGGGGCGCAATACCAGGCGCATTTCGACCGCATCGGCATGGAGCAGGGCCTGCCCGGCAGGCAGGTCCTATGCCTGTTCCAGGACCGCGATGGACTGATCTGGATCGGCACGGACAATGGACTGGCACGACATGAAGGAGCGCGCATACGCACCTGGCACCACGATCGCAAGGACCCACAGAGCCTGAGCAACGAGCAGGTGAACGCCATTGCTGAAGCTGCCGACGGTACAATGTGGGTGGGCACGGCGAACGGAGTAAGTCGTATGGACCGCGGTGCGCTGGGCTTCGTGCGCTACACCCTGCCTGCCCGCGATGCGGAGATCACCGGCGCCAATCGCGTACGTGATGTGCTGCCGGATGTGAACGGGCGGACCTGGATCAGCACAGAATTGGGTCTGTTCAGTCTGGACCCCAGCACTGGCGAGGCCGAACGCGTGCGCATCGCGAGCGGACCATGGGCATTTGGCGAAGGTCCCGAGGTGTTGCAACGATCCTTGCTGCGGGACACCACACGGCAGGGCATCTGGGTGGGCACCACGTTGGGACTTGCCTTCCACCACCTGCCCAGCGGAGCCTGGTACCATGCCGCCAATGACCCACTTGGCTGGGGCTGCTTTACCACGGCGGGCGCCGCCATACCCCTGCTACGGCACGATGGCACCTTGCTGTGGTTCGATGTGGACCATTACGCCTTGATGGTCGTCGACATGCGCGGCGGTCTGCGGAGCATCGAACACTTGAACGGCGAACGCATGCGCTTCACGCCCCGCTTGCTGGCCCAGGACGCTGATGGCTCCTTCTGGTTGAGCACCTGGACCTACCGTCTCTTCAAGCTCGCCCCCGATCTGGAAAGCGCTGTGGAGATCCCGGACGACCGGGTGGTGCCCGGGGCCATGGTGGAAGGCGGTCCCTATTGCACCTTGCTCGACCGTTGGGGAACACGTTGGTTCGGTACGCGCGAAGGCGTGGCCCTGCTGGCTCCCTGGCGTCAACACATACATGTGATGCATCCGCGGCCCGGTATGCCACTGCTGGGTGTTCTGGCGCAGTTGGGTGACACCCTGCTCCTATCTACAAAAGGCCAGGGACTGCTGATCCAACACAGGCCAAGTGGGAGCGATCATTTGCTATCCCTACCTGACCCGGGACCGTTGGGGGACTCCGGCCTGCTACCGTTCCACATACAAAGCATGGTGCAGCTCACAGGCCGCGTGTACCTGCTGGCCACCTCGCGTGGCTTGATGGTCGCGGACCTGGATCAACTGACATTACGGCCAGCGTCGGACCGCATGGAGCTACCGCTTGAATTGATGGTCAAGAGTATCACCTGTCTGGCTCGGGATGGGAAGGGGCATATCTGGATCGGCACATGGAGCCAGGGCTTGTACCGCCTGCATCCTGATGGTACCCTTGTGCGCTTTCAACACCGGGCAACGGATCCCACCCACAGCCTGCCCATGAACGGCATCCTGGACTTGCTGGTGGCCCGCAACGGCGATGTGTGGGTGGGCTTGAACGACGGGGGCGGACTGGTACGTTTGCCCGGTGGGGAAGGTCCGGCCGACACCCATTTCCAAGCCACCGGTACCGATGCGCTCTATGCCGTGGTAACGAGCCTTGCGGAAGCAGCAGATGGCACCCTCTGGGCCGGTACGCACCAGGGCGGCGTGAACGCACTGGATCCCGCCACAGGTGCCATACGCACCTACACACGATCGGATGGGCTGCCCAGCGACCGCATCCGGCGCCTGGCCATCGATGCACGGGGCAGGCTTTGGGCCATCACGACCGCAGGGCCGGCATACCTGCCCCAAGGTACACAACGCTTCGTGCCCTTGAACCCGCCGGATGGCATGGCGGCGGGCGACTTCGTTGCCATGCAGGCGCTGCTGGCGAATGGCGACCTCGCACTTGTGAACAACGAATTGGTATTGCTCATCGGCACCGCGGAACGCCCGGCGGAGCGACCCGTGCCGGAGGTGATCGTGGTGCGCGCCCAACACCCCGGCGGCGAGTTGTTCATGCCCACAAGCAAAGGCACCTTGCAACTGCCTTTCAACCGGCGGGCAATGGCCTTGGAAGCTGCGGCATTGGGCGATGCCGCCGTGGGCAGGATTCAGTTCAACTACTTCGTGGAAGGGATCTCGGCGGAGCCACTCCCCATCGGCGGGGACGGCCGCCTGGAGCTGATAGACCTGCCACGGGGGCAGCACCGCATCGCCATCCGAGCCAGCAGCGACGGTCAGCATTGGAGCATCACGCCTGCGGTATTCACGGTGGAAGTGCTGCCCCCTTTCTGGGCCACGTGGTGGTTCCGCGTTGCGCTGCTGTTGTTGATCGCTGCCATCGTCTGGATCATGGTGCGCACCTATGTGCGTGACCGACTGGAGAAGCAACGCATCGCCTTCGAAAAGGAGCAGGCCCTCCTGGCCGAACGCATGCGGATCGCCAGCGACATGCACGATGACCTGGGTGGCGGACTCACTGCCCTGAAGCTCCACAGCGACATGGCCCTGCGCACCGAGAACGACCCCTCAAAGCGCCGACATTTGGAGCACCTTTCGGCCTCGGCAGGCGACTTGATCGCCAGCATGCGCCAGATCATCTGGACCATGGACGAGGAGCAACGCGGGCTGGCCGACCTGGTGGCTTACTGTTCCAATTTCGCCCGTCGCTACCTTAGTGAGCATGGACTGGGTTGCGCGGTGGAGGCCGATGGTCCCTGGCCGCCGATCCAGTTGGGCTCCGAACAGCGGCGCAGCATCCTGTTGGTGATCAAGGAGGCACTACACAATGTGGTGAAGCATGCACAGGCCAGCAATGTGCGCCTATCGATGCGCATGGATGGTGGTGCCCTGGTGGTCAAGATCACCGATGACGGGCAGGGCATGAACGGCGCACATTCCGGTGGCAACGGCTTGCGCAACATGCGGCGGCGTTTGGACCTGCTGGGCGGTGAACTCGTCATTGCCGCCGCCCCGGATCAAGGTACACGCGTTGAGATGCGTGCCCCGTTGGATCGGCATACATGAACTATCTTGTTTGCCGGGTCGCCCGCTCCGGCGCCCCCATGACATGGAACCCAGGGCCCTGCTTCTCCTTGTCGCGTTCGCCTTCGCCGTGTCGCCGGTCGTAGGCCAGGACGAGCGCGCCCTGGAGATCCTCGAGGATGCCGTGCGTTTCCTGGATGCCAACGAACCGGACAGCGGACTGACCATGGTGGACATGGCCCTGCGCGAAGTGGGACCCGAGGCACCGGACGAAGTGCGGTACTACCTGCGCAGTTTCCGCGCCGAGCAACTCTATTATCACGGCCTTTACGACGAGGCCATCGCCGATGCCATGGAGGCGCATCGCATCGCACATTCCATGGCGGACAGCCTGCTTGTGGCCAGTGCACTGAACCTCATCGGCCTGCTCCACGAGAACATTGGCGATCATCTTGGCGCACTGCCCTTCCTGGAAGCGGCCCTGGCGTGGTACCCGGTCGCCGGTAAGGCCCGCTTCTCGGTGAGCAAACCCCACCACATCCACGGCAACCTGGGGCAGAGCCTGGCTGAGTTGGGACGTCATACCGAAGCACTTGATCACCTGTTCCTTTCGCGCAGCCTGGCCCGCGATGCGGAACAAGCCCGCGGTGAGGCCATCGCCGATTGGGCCATCGGCAAGGTGTTGCTGGCACAGGGCCTTCCGGACAGTGCCCTCACCGCCTTCCGGCGCGCCATGGACCTTTCACGCGAGCATGGGCAGGGCGATGTGCTGTTGGAGATCTATACTTCGATCGCCCGTGCGCACATCGACATGGGTGATGCGCGCTCGGCCATATCCACCCTGGTCCTGGGGCGCGAGTTCGAGTCCCGTCAGGACGTGACCCCGGTGAGCCGCCGCGAGTTCCACCGCCGCTCGGCGGAGCTGTTCACTGAACTGGGGTTGTACCGCGAGGCCCTCGATGCCGCCACCATACGTTACCGCATGGATAGCCTGATCCACCGCAGCAACAAGGCGGCCATCGTGGAGACGGTGACCCAACTGCACGATACCAATAGCGAACTCGAGGTCCAGCGTCTGCAAGCCGCTCTCTACCAAGAGGCCTTCGAGCGGGTTCGGTTCAGCCGCACCGTGCTGTTCCTGGGCAGCATCCTGGGCTTGCTGGTGCTACTGGCCTTTTATCTGGTCTACCGCAGCCGCCAACGCGGAAAGGACCGCCTGGCCGAACTGGAACTTCTGCGCCTGCAGCAGGAGCGCACCATCGATGAACTACGCATACGCGAGCAGGTGGGGCGCGACATGCACGATGATCTCGGTGCCGGCCTCAGCGCCCTGAAGCTGCGCAACGAGATGGCATTGCGCACCGAGAAGGACCCGCAGCGCAGACAACATCTGGAGGACAT
>JBGTIB010000223.1:0-6810 GCA_041745875.1 Flavobacteriales bacterium
TAGTGCCCCTCTTTGTTGAGGAACAACCGCGCGACGAGATACCCCAGATCCCGCTCCCTGCTGTAACGGATGGACTCGCTCAGGAAATTGTAAATGTTGATCATTCCGAAATAGCCCCGAAGTTCATCCTCCTCCAAATAACTGGTCTTCCACAAATGATGGCTTTGATCAAGCCTGAACACATTGGTGTGCATGTTGAATATGACGATATCCCCGGCAACGGATAGCTCGCAGGATGTGGCCGTCCGGTCCGTATAGGTCACCACCAATCGTTCATCATGCAATTTCACCTGCCCGGCCAGGTCCTCGGCCACCTCCTGGATCAATTCCTTCAACAAGGAGAACAAAGCGCTTGTGCGCGCGAATACATCCTGTTTCATGCAGGCTTTGGTGCGCAAAGCCGCCAATACCAGGTCGCGTGGATCTACTGGAGGAGTTCCGGCCATGGTTCTAATATGCTCGGGCAAAGATCACTCTACGATCACTCGGCGCGCCGGTCACCATGCAATGGCCCGGGGAGGAAGCCCCTTCCAGCGGAATGCAACGGATGGTCGCCTTGGTTTCATCCTTCACACGCGCTTCCGTCGCGGAGGTGCCATCCCAATGGGCGAGGATGAATCCCCCCTCCTCGATGGCCACTTTGAACTCATCGTAACTATCAACCGCTCGCGTACTGCGTTCGCGCATCGCCAGCGCCCGCTGGTACAGGTTGTCCTGAATGGCTTCCAGCAGATGCCCCACTTTGTCGGCGATATCGATCACCTGTAGCACTTCCTTCTCCAACGTATCCCGGCGGGCCACTTCAACGGTTCCGTTCTCCATATCGCGTGGGCCGATGGCGATCCGGACCGGATAACCCTTGAACTCATACTCGGCGAACTTCCACCCGGGTTTGCGTTTGTCATCATCATCGAATTTCACGGTGATACCCCTGGCCCGGAGCGAATCCACGATGGGCTGAGCATAGGCTCGGATCGCATTGAGCTGCTCTTCGTTCTTGGCGATGGGCACCATGGCCACCTGGACCGGCGCCAGACGGGGCGGAATGACCAGACCATGGTCGTCGCTGTGGGTCATGATCAGCGCGCCCATGAGGCGGGTGCTGACCCCCCAGCTCGTGGCCCAGACATGCTCCTGTTTGTTCTCCTTATTGGTGAACATCACATCGAAGGCTTTGGCGAAGTTCTGACCCAGGAAGTGGGACGTGCCGGCCTGAAGTGCCTTTCCATCCTGCATCAGCGCCTCAATGCAGTAAGTATCCACCGCACCCGCGAAACGCTCGCTTGGCGTCTTTACCCCCTTAATGACCGGCATCGCCATCCACTCTTCGGCGAAACGCGCGTACACGTCAAGCATCCTGCGGGTCTCATCCACTGCCTCCTCCTTTGTGGCATGGGCGGTATGCCCCTCCTGCCATAAGAACTCGGCGGTGCGCAGGAACAGCCGTGTCCGCATTTCCCAACGCACCACATTAGCCCACTGATTGATCAATAGGGGAAGATCGCGATAGCTCTTGATCCATCCCCGGTAAGTGTTCCAGATGATCGTCTCACTGGTAGGCCTGATGATGAGTTCCTCCTCGAGCTTTGCATCGGGATCGACTATGAGCCCATGCTCGGGATCGCTCTTCAAGCGGTAATGTGTCACCACCGCGCACTCTTTGGCGAATCCTTCCACGTGATCGGCCTCCCTGGCCAGGTAGCTCTTGGGAATGAACAGGGGGAAGTAGGCATTCACGTGCCCCGTCTCCTTGAACATCCCGTCCAAGGCTGCTTGCATCTTCTCCCAGATGGCATACCCATGGGGTTTGATGACCATGCAGCCACGCACAGCACTGTGCTCGGCAAGGTCCGCTCTAAGGACCAGATCGTTGTACCATTGTGAGTAGTCATCACTGCGCTTTGTGAGCATGTCGGCCATGATCGAACCCGTGGTATTATTTTTGTTCCTGACGGAAGCGCGCTAAAGTACACAACCGAGCAGGGCCTTAAGGCGTTGTCAGGTACAACAACCCAGAGCACCATGAACCACCCACTGCGACTGATACCGATGATGTTGATACCGGGACTGTTCCTGGCGTCCTGTGGCAGCATGGCCCCATCCACTGCGGTGCGTGATGATGTGTACTACATGCCCTCCACCGCACCTCCGGTGGCTTCCACCCGATCCCAGGCTGGTGCCGAGCCTTCCGGGACACGCAGCGATGTGCAAGAGGACTATTACGATCCCGGAACGGCCGAACAATTCGACGATCGTCGTACCTACTACGATATGGCATACAATGACCCGTACTACTACAACTACGGCCGCTTCGGTTTCGGTGCCAACATGGGCATGGGAATGGGAATGGGCGGCTGGCAGACAGGTTGGGCCGGGCCCGGCTGGGGCATGGGATGGGGTATGGGCCCATCAATGGGTATGGGAATGGGTTGGGGCATGGGACCATCGTGGGTGGGGATGGGCATGTATGATCACTGGAACCTCCCGCTGGGGTGGAATCCATCCTGGGGTTGGAACCGTCCGATCGGCATGGGTTGGAACTCGCCCTATGGATGGCACGACCCGTACATGGGCGGTTATGGATATGGCAACTATTTCGGGCCTGGGGGTAGCTGTTTCTCCTGCTATACACCAGTAGTGATCGGTGGAGGCTCGCCCAGTAATACCATCGTTGGACACCGCCCGTCCATGTCGGGGTCGGGTGCTGGCAATACCGGTTCAGGTGGAAATGTCCAACCCCGCATGATCGTGCGTGACCCGGTGGGTCTCAACAGGGATCAGCTCGGTACAGGTCGTTCCTCCTTGCCTTCCGGAACGCGACCTGCCCGCGGTGTCGATCGTACACCTCAACCTGCGCTGGGACGGGATCGAAGTTCTTCCCCACAACGTCAGGTGATCCCACGAGGATCTAGGACTGAACCTTCGCGTGGTTTCGATCGTGGTGGCAGCATCGATCGCGGTGGCGCGGGAGGATTTGACAGGGGTGGTAGCAGCCCTGGAGGTGGGGGAAGCCGCTCCATTGGTGGTGGCGGTCGGCCGCGGTGATCATGGTCCAGTAGCTCATGCACATCGCTTCAACCAGGTTTAGTTTTCTGTTGGGTGGCCTTCTGTTCGTGCATGGCCTATTGGCACAGAATGAAGAGGATGCCCTCCGTATCAGCAGTATCTTCCCTGGCGGCACCGCACGAAGTGCCGGAATGGCCAATGCCTACGGCGCTATCGGTGCGGACCCTGCCAGTATCGGAATAAATCCCGCCGGTTTCGGTATGTACCGGACCAGTGAATTATCCCTGACGCCGTCATTCGAGGTGAATGATGCCACGGCCACCTATTATGGCACCGAGGCCGGAGATACCCAGCCCCGAGCATTCTTCAACAACCTTGCTTTGGTCCTCAACAACCCAAGCGATGGTGGGGATTGGCGCAGCGGAACATTCGGCGTCATCTACGACCGTCAAGCGAGCCACCACTGGCGGCGCGTTGCGGAAGGTGAAATGGTACCGAGTACCATCGTGGAAGCCTTCGTGAACGAGGCCGAGGGCACCATGGAAGCCCAGTTGTACGACTTCTTTCCTTTCACTTCCGCATTGGCTTGGGAGACCTATGCCATCAACCCCTTGGATAGTGGTTCAACTTCCTATCTGGGGGGCATTCCCTTCGGGTCCCCGACCGATCAATTGCATACGATCGAAACGCGTGGTTCTTCGAACAATACCTCCTTCTTCTACGCGGGGAATTATCTGGATAGACTCTACCTCGGTGCTTCCGTGGGGATATCCGGTCACCGGTACAAGCGGACCACGGTACACAGCGAGACCAGCAGCGACGAAGATCTTGACCTGAAGGATCTGAGTTACCGGGAAGAACTGAGCACCAACGGGAACGGGCTCGATGTGAAGGTGGGGATCATGGGGCGGATCACGGAACGCTTCAGAATGGGGGCATCCTTTCACAGTCCACAGTGGATGCAGTTCAACGACACGTACTTCAATGAAATGCGAACGGAATTCCGTACACCTGATGCTACGGGGCGTACCAGCTATAGTGCGACCTCACCCGATGGCTTGTTCAGCTACCGTTTGAAAACACCCTGGCGGGGGGTCCTTAGTGCGGCGTATGTCGCCGGATCGAACGGGCTGATAAGTGTCGACTATGAGTATGCTGACTTCAGCACGATGCAATTCCGCCCCAGCAGTCGCATCGCGAGCACGTACGACTTCGCCACGGAGAACGCGATCATCGCAAACACCTTCCGTCCCGTCCATTCCTTGCGCATCGGCACGGAATGGAGAATCGGGAATTGGTACTACCGGATCGGTGGTGGTTATGTACCCGATGCGTATGTGAAAGAGGACGCACGCCATGGTCAGGCGATGCTCACCTTCGCCGCAGGCATCGGGTACCGGACCGATCATTTTGCGCTGGACCTCGGCCTTCAGCATTTGCGAAGGGGAACGAATTATTTCCAGTACACGCCAGGGCTTGTCGAGCCTACCATGGAATTGCAACGCGCCTCCAGGGCGATGGTGACGGTGAGCTTCAGGCCCTGAATTGGAAAGGCCCCCTGATTAGGAGGCCTCCCTGTTGAATTATCGGCCGAAGCAGGGTCATTCCCCCTTCACGCGCTCCACCACGTAATCATCCACCAGGATGCGGCCGCAGTGCTCGCAGACAATGATCTTCTTGTGGCTGCTGATATCCAATTGACGCTGTGGTGGAATGGCATTGAAGCAGCCACCGCAACTTCCACGCTCCACTGGAACCACGGCCAGGCCGTTCCGCGAATTGCGCCGGATCCGGTCGTATGCGCTCAATAGGCGTTCTTCGATGTGCTTCGAGGAGGAATCACTCTTCTTCTGCAAGTCCTTCTCCTCCTTCTCGGTCTCGGCAATGATGTCGTCCAATTCCTTTTTCTTGACCTCCAAGTCCTTGCCTCGCTCTTCGAAGAGCGTACGGCTCTGGTCCACAATGGCCTTCTTCGCATCAATGGTGGCCTTGGCCTCCTTGATCCGTTTCTCGGCCAACTGGATCTCCAGGTTCTGGAATTCGATCTCCTTCGTGAGGGAATCGTACTCACGGTTGTTCCGCACCTTGGACTGCTGGACCTCGTACTTCTTGATCTGGGCCTTGGCGTCCTTGATCAGATTCTGCTTGTCGCTGACCTGGCCTTCCACCTCCCCGAGCTCGGACTGGAGCTTGTTCAGACGGGTCTCCAAACCGGCGACCTCGTCCTCCAGGTCCTGGACCTCCAGCGGCAGTTCGCCACGTTGGGTCTTGATCTTATCCACCAGGGAATCCAGGTGCTGCAATCGGTACAGTGCCACCAGCTTTTCAGCGATGGTCAGTTCCGCTTTTCCAGCCGCACCGGCCTTGCCATTATCCATAGTGGTACTGGCCTTCTTCGCAGGGGCCTTCACGTCGCTCTTCGCCATGATCGGATCAGGAATGATGAATGGGGTCCGTGACGAGTTCCGTCAAACGGACCGCAAAAGTAGGGAAAAGTTCCCCTAACCTGCGCTGGATCAGGTGCATGGTGAATTGCTCACTCGGATAATGCCCGATATCGGCCAACAACAGCCGGTCATCCACGTCGAAGAACTCGTGATATTTCACATCACCGGTGATGTAGGCATCGGCCTTTGCTGCCACGGCCTTGCCCAGCAAAAAGGCTCCCGAACCGCCACACAAGGCCACCTTCCGGATGGGTCGGCCCAACAGCTTGCTGTGCCGCAGCACCTGTATGCCGAAAACCGACTTCAGTTCGGCGAGAAAAGTCTGCTCATCCAGTGCTTCCTCCCACTCCCCCACCAGCCCACTGCCCACCTGTTGGTGTGCATTCAAAAGGGCATACAGGTCGTAGGCCACCTCCTCGTAGGGGTGGGCCTGGTCCAGGGCAGCAAGAATGGTGGCCTCCCGGGTAGCATGGTAGATCAGCTCCAACCGCTCTTCGGTTTCATTGTGGCGACTTCCAGCCTGCCCCACAAAGGGCTGGGTGCCTACCCCTCCCCGGAACGTTCCCGTACCCACGAGGTTGAAGCTGCATTCATCATAAGCTCCAATGTGGCCCGCGCCAGCTGCGAACAGCGCGTTCCGCACGGCTTCCGCGTGGTCAGCTGGCACAAAGGTGACCAGCTTGCGCAATTGTGCGGGCTTAGGTTCCAGGACGTGCAAGGCCTTCAGCCCCAGACGTGTGGCGATCTCGCCGTTCACGCCATCGATCACATTGTCCAGGTTGGTATGGATGGCATACAAGGCGATATTGTGCCGGACCGCCGCCAGGACGGTGCGCTCCACATAACTCCTGGCCACCAGGCTCTTCAAGCCTTTGAAGATGACCGGATGGTGACTGATCACCAACCCACATCCGTTCCGGGCAGCCTCCTCCACCACCTGCTGCGTGCAATCCAGACAGACCAAGGCCGATCCGATCACGGCATCGGGGTCGCCCACCTGCAGGCCGCTGTTGTCGTAATCCTCCTGAAGTGACCGGGGCGCCCATTGCTCGAGTGCCGCGACGATGTCCTTTATCTGCATCTTTGATCGCTGCTGTCCCGCCACGAAAGCGTGGCAATACGCGACAAAGTAATCATGTCCGTCCTGCGAATACTCCTTGCACCATTCGCCTGGCTCTACGGTGCGGTGCTGCTGGTCCGCCATGCATGCTACGATCATGGGCTGTTAGAAAGCACCAGGATAAGAGTACCAAGCATCGGCGTTGGAAATCTGGCCCTTGGTGGTACGGGAAAGACCCCGCATGTGGAGCTCATCCTGCGCATACTGGAAGGGCTCGCGCCGATCGCCATGCTGAGC
>JBGTIB010000224.1:0-10349 GCA_041745875.1 Flavobacteriales bacterium
CGAAGGCCACAAGGTGGATGAAGCCGAGGACGGCGCTGCCGGACTGGACAAGGCCAAAAAGGGCAAGTTCGACCTGGTGCTCTGTGACATCAAGATGCCCAAGATGGACGGCCTGGAGGTGCTGGAGAAATTGCAGGCCCACCACGAGGAACTGCCCGTGGTGATGATCAGCGGCCACGGCACCATCGACACCGCCGTGGATGCGCTGAAGAAGGGTGCTTTCGACTTCATCCAGAAACCGCCCGACATCAACCGGATCCTGGTGAGCGTGCGCAATGCGTTGGACCGCGGCGACCTGGTGAAGGAGACCAAGGTGCTGCGCAGCAAGGTGGGCAAGGCCAAGGGCAACGGTGTGCAGATGGTGGGCGAGAGCAAGGCGCTGCAAGCCATCCGTGAGATGATCGACAAGGTGGCGCCCAGCGATGCCCGCGTGCTGATCACCGGCGGCAATGGCGCCGGCAAGGAGGGCGTGGCGCGCCTGATCCACCAGAAGAGCAGCCGCGCCGGTGGTCCCTACATCGAGGTGAACTGTGCGGCCATCCCCGGCGAGCTGATCGAGAGCGAACTGTTCGGCCACATGAAGGGCAGTTTCACCAGCGCCATCAAGGACCGCAAGGGCAAGTTCGAACTGGCCCACGGCGGCACGCTGTTCCTGGACGAGATCGGCGACATGGCCCTGGCAGCCCAGGCCAAGGTGCTGCGCGCGCTGCAGGAGGGCCGCATCACACCCGTGGGTGGCGACAAGGACGTGAGCGTGGACGTGCGCGTGATCGCCGCCACCAACAAGGAACTGAAGAAGGAGATCGCCGAGGGGCGCTTCCGCGAGGACCTCTTCCACCGCCTCAGCGTGATCCCGATCCATGTGCCCAGCCTCGCAGAGCGTTTGGACGATGTGCCCCTGCTCGCCGAGCATTTCATCCAGCAGATCTGCGGCGAACAGGGCATCGCTCCGAAGAAGATCGCCGACAAGGCCATCAAGGAGTTGCAGAAGCTGCCCTGGACCGGCAACGTAAGGGAACTGCGGAACGTGATCGAACGGCTGGTGATCCTCAGCGGCAAGGAGATCACTGAGGCCGATGTGAAGGCCTACGCGGTCCCCAAGGGCTGAGTTGGACGGCCATTGTGTCCTTCGCCCGTTGACGGTCCACGTGGGACCGTTTGCTGCCTGAACACCACCCGGTTGAGATCAGGCAGCGGATCGGAGGCAACCAACGTCATGTATGTGCGTCTTTTGTGAGGAACCGGCGGGTGGATTGCAAGCTTCCCGACCAAAAACACTGCAGCCATGGACATCATCATGGGTATCTATAACGCCTTCATGGGCATCCACGACTTCTTCTACATGAAGATGGGGATGGCCTTCTACTACGCGCTGATCTTCCTGGCGGTGATCATGGCATTGGCCCAATGGCGCCTCTACGAGAAGGCCGGGCAGCCGGGCATCGCCGCCCTGGTGCCCATCTGGAACATCATCGTCTTCCTGCGCATCGTGGGCCGTCCGGCCAGCGACGGCTGGAAAATGCTGATACCGATCTACGGACAACTCTACTTCATCCCCCTGGTGTGGATCGAAGTATGCAAGAGCTTCGGCAAGTACAGCACGCTGGACCATGTGTTGGTGGTGCTCTTCAACGGATTGTACATCCTGAACCTGGGTCTGAGCTACGAGTCGCGCTACCAAGGTCCGGTGCATGGCAGGAATACCCCGCCCCCACCGCCACGCAAGCTGACCAACACCGCTGTGGCGGCCTGATCAAAACCCGTATTGGTGTGTAGGTGTGCGGACCGCTCTTCGGGGCGGTCCGCTTTTTTTTACCCTGGTTCACCTACGCATCGGATGCCGCTCACTTCCATTGGAACTTATACCCCAACCGGACCGATATCCATGAAAGGGCTCCTCGCTGCTGCACGGTCTCACGCTGCCCTGCAATGGTGTAGCTAGAAAGCCTATACCCATAATACTTTGTGAGCGTCCCTCGCCATTCACCGCCGACCGTGATCCGGCCCGCGTTCCTCAACTTGAAGCACAGGTCGGCGCCCAGGCCAAGGAGCAGGTGCCAGCCATCGCCCCAATAGGTATCGGCATAGTACCTGGTACTGCTGGGTCCCGGAACGAGTTCGGCACCAGTACCCCAACCCGAGCTGTTCGGAGGAAGCACACCGGCCAGGCCACTGAGCTCCAGTTCCAACGCACTCCGCTCCAGCCACCTATAACGAGCCTCCCACCATAACTGCAGGGGGTCCGTATTCAACCTTTTACCGCCGACCGATCGTGCAAATGGGAACTCTATCATAGGTGACCATGTCTCCACCGCCAGTTCAACAGGCCCCGATGCGCTGTTGAAGGAGCCATTCAATGCCACCCGGTAGGAGCCCCAGGAAATACTCATGCCCGGCCCCATGCTCAGGTCATCCCTCATGCGATACTGATAGCACAGGCTCAGGGAACCGTGCCGGGAGCCATGGCTCGATCGCACATCGTCGAGTTGCAAGTGCCGCACCACCTGCGTGGCACCGCAAACCCGGATCAGAAGCCCGTGCCTTTGCGAAGGCCCCTGTGCCACGGAGGGCAACTGGAGCACATAAAGGAGGACAGCACCTGCCCCACGGAGCATAGCGCCGCCGACTGAGCGCGTTACAGGACCATATGGCTGGTGCATGGCCTATCCAAAGTTGAGCAGTTCAACGGGGATCCAAAGCCCGCAGTATGGGACACGGACATGGCGCTCGACCAACTCCTCGTGATCTACTCCCGGAATTCTCCGGTTCCCTTCACGGCGTTGCACTCCCTACCTTGGTGAGTGGCCACATCAGCCCAACAACTCACCCGCCTTCTTCAGCGCCGCCTCCATGCCACCCGGGTCCTTACCACCCGCTGTCGCGAAGTCCGGTTGGCCTCCCCCACCGCCTTTGATCAACGGCCCAAGCTGCTTGATCAACTCACCGGCCTTGAGGCCAGAGGCCTCCATGAAGCCCTTGCCTAGCGAAACAGCCAGCAACGGTTTACCATCGATCACCGAGCCAGCCACCAAGGCCAGGTCCGGATGTTGCTCGCGGAGCTGGTAACCCAGGTCCTTCAGGCTTTGGGCATCGAGGTCCAGGCGTTCCACGAGGTATTTCAAACCCTTGTCGTTCGCCTGTGCTTTTGCTGGCAATGATGCCGCCAGACCCTTCACCTTCTCTTTGGCGAACTTCTCCAGTTCCTTGGCCATGGCGCTGTGCTGCTCCAGTAGCTTCTCCACTGCCTGCACCACATCGGCCGGGTTCTTCAGCATGGCGCTCACGGCCTCCAACCTGGTGAGCTTCTCGTTGATCATGCGTTCGGCCTCCACGCTGGAAATGGCCTCGATGCGGCGGATGCCTGCGGCCAACGCGCTCTCACTGACGATGCGGAAAGGCCCGATGGTGCCGGTGCGTGGCACGTGTGTACCGCCACATAGTTCCACGCTTGGGCCGAACTTCACCACGCGCACATTGTCGCCGTACTTCTCTCCGAAGAGCGCCATGGCGCCCATGGCCCTGGCATCGGCGATGGGCACGTTGCGCTTGTCCTCGAAGACGATGTCCTCGGCGATCATCGCGTTCACCTCCTGCTCGATAGTGGCCAGCTCCTCGGTCGTCACCTTGGCGAAGTGACTGATGTCGAAGCGCAGTCGATCGGGTGCTACGAGTGAGCCCTTCTGCTCCACGTGGGTACCGAGGTGCTTCCGCAGCACATGATGCAGAAGGTGCGTGGCGGTGTGGTTGCGCGCGGTGAGGGCACGGCGTGAAGTGTCCACCTGTGCGGTCATCACTGCCTCTACGTTCGTCGGAAGCTCCTTCGTGAAATGGACGATGAGTTGGTTCTCCCGCTTTGTGTCCACGACCTCCACTTTGTCATCACCCTGCACCAGCCAGCCTTGGTCGCCCACCTGCCCGCCACCTTCGGGGTAGAAAGTTGTGCGGTCCAGCACCAGTTGGAATTGGTCGCCACCCTTTCCGCTGACCTTGCGGTAGCGCAGGATGCGGGCCTCGCTGCTCAGCTCGTCGTAGCCGATGAACTCTGTTCCACCTTTCGCGAGCTCCACCCAATCACCAGTGGTGACGGCCGTGGCGGCGCGGCTGCGTTCCTTCTGCTTTTTCAGCTCGGCCTCGAAGCCGGCCATGTCCACATCGCGACTTTGTTCTCGGGCCATCAACTGCGTGAGGTCGATGGGGAAGCCGTAGGTATCGAACAGTTCGAAAGCCTTGTCGCCGGGAAGGACACCTTTACTCTCGACAAGCGCTTGCTCAATCCGTTTCGTGCCTTGCTCCAGTGTGCGCAGGAAGGCTTTCTCTTCCTCGAGCATCACGTTCTTTACGATGTCCTGCTGTTTCTTCAGCTCGGAGAACTGCTCGCCCATCTGACCCACCAGCACCGGCACCAGCGTATGCATGAAGGGCGCGTTGAAGCCGAGGAAACTGTAGCCATACCGCACGGCACGGCGCAGGATCCGGCGGATCACATAACCCGCACCGGTGTTGCTGGGCAGTTGCCCATCGGCGATGGCAAAGCTGATGGCGCGCAGGTGGTCGGCGATCACGCGCATGGCGATGTCGGACTTTTCATCCTTGCCATAGCCCTTTCCGCACTGCTTCGCCAACTCCTGGATCAGCGGCTGAAAGACATCGGTGTCATAATTACTTCGCTTGCCTTGAAGCACCATGCACAGGCGCTCGAAACCCATGCCGGTGTCCACGTGTTGCGCTGGTAACGTGTGCAACGAGCCATCAGCCTTGCGCTCGAACTGCATGAACACGTTGTTCCAGATCTCGATCACCTGCGGGTGGTCGTTGTTCACCAGTTCATGGCCGGGCTTGGCGTCTTTCTCCTCGGCGGTGCGCACGTCCACATGGATCTCGGTGCAGGGACCGCAAGGTCCGGTGTCGCCCATCTCCCAGAAATTGTCCTTCCTGCTGAAGGGCAGGATGCGCTCGGCAGGGAGATACTTGAGCCAGAGTTGGCGCGTCTCTTCATCGGGTTCGAGGCCATCCTTGGTATCGCCGCCGAAGTACGTGACGTAGAGGTCGTTCGTATCGATCTTGTACTCATCCACCAGCAATTCCCACGCCCACTGGATAGCCTCCGTCTTGAAGTAATCGCCGAAGCTCCAGTTGCCGAGCATCTCGAACATGGTGTGGTGGTAGGTATCGATGCCCACTTCCTCCAGATCGTTGTGTTTGCCGCTCACGCGCAGGCACTTCTGCGTGTCGGCGATGCGCTTGTGCTTCGCCTCGCGGTTGCCCAGGAACAGGTCCTTGAACTGGTTCATGCCCGCATTGGTGAACATGAGCGTGGGATCGTCCTTGATCACCATGGGTGCACTGGGCACAATGGTATGTCCGCGCTGGGCGAAATGATCAAGGAACTTCTGGCGGATCTGCTGGGACGTGGGCATGAAGCGGCGTAAGGGGTCGGCAAAAGTATCGCGCATGTGGTGCGCAGCGATGGAGCGGAGCGAGGCTGTGATCCACGATCTTTAACATTCGAGGTGGGAATGGGGTATACCACGGCAGTCATGGGCGGCTATCTTCGTCCGGTCCGCCTCCTCCATGGCCGAACTGAAGTACCGCTTCAACCCCGACACGCTCAACTTCGAGCGCATCCGTTTGTCGGCCTGGCAACAGGCCAAGCGTGTGCTGCTGCTGCTTACTCCGGGGCTGCTGGTGGGGCTCGCGGGGATCTTCGTGGTATACCAGTTCGTGGATTCGCCCAAGGAGGCCGAGTTCCGCCGCGAGAACAAACAACTGCTGATGCAGTACGAACTGCTGAACAAGCAGCTGGCCGAGCTCGAGCGCGTGATGGCCGATGTGAGCCGACGGGATGACAACATCTACCGGGTGATCTTCGAGGCGGACCCCCTGCCTGCCAGCATGCGCCAGGCCGGTACCGGTGGTGTGAACCGCTACCGCGATCTACAGGGCTACGCGACCAGTGACCTGCTGATCGAGACCCGGGAACGACTGGACCGGCTGGCACGTCAGATGGTGGTCCAATCCCGCTCACTGGATGAAGTGGCCTCCATGGTACTGTTGAAGCAGGAAATGCTCGCCAGCATCCCCTCCATACAGCCCGTCGCCAACGACGACCTGACGCGGACGGCCAGTGGTTTCGGCTGGCGCATCCATCCCATCCATAAGATCAGCAAATTCCACGCGGGGATGGACTTCACCGCCAAGGTGGGTACACCGGTGCATGCCACAGGCGATGGCAAGGTGATCTTTGCCGAGTACTCCACCAACGGTTATGGCCTCCATGTGGTGATCGACCATGGCTACGACTACCAAACGCTTTATGCGCATCTCAGCCGGATGGAGGTGAAACGCGGTCAGAAGGTGAAGCGCGGCGATGTCATCGGAAAGGTGGGCAACAGTGGACTGAGCTCGGGCCCGCATTTGCACTACGAAGTGATCAAGGGGCAGGAACCCGTGGATCCCGTGAACTTCTTCTTCAACGACCTGAGCCCGGCCGAATATGCACTGATGCTTGAGCTCTCGCGCAATGCCGGGCAATCCCTGGATTGATCGATACCTTTGGCAAGGATGCCTTTGAAGGAGAAGACCATCGGTAAGCTCTTCTGGTCCATCGGTGAGGTGGCCACCGAACTGGGCGTGAGCAGCTCCCTGATCCGCTACTGGGAGAAGGAATTCGGCACGCTGCGCCCGAAGCGAACAGGCAAAGGCGATCGGTCGTACACCCGCAAAGATATCGATCAGCTTCGGCGCATCCACCACCTGGTCAAGGAACAAGGATTCACCCTGCAAGGCGCACGCGAACAATTGCGGACCAACCCCGACGAACACGATCCCAAACACACGGTGCGCGAGCATCTGGAGCGGATCCGATCACAACTGATCGGATTGCGTGATGTCCTGTAGCAACACCCTTCAACCTTGCAAGCATACCCGAGTTCCATACCCGACCTGCTGGTCCGGGTACTCCAAAAGGCAGGACTACTTCACCGGTTCAACCTCTACCCGACGATCCGGATCGGAGCAAAGCGATTCATCGTCCCCCTTTCACGCGGTGTGGGCGTGGGCAATCTGCGCGGGTTCGAACCCTGGATGCAGCACATGATCACCCATCTCCCGGCCCTCTTCCCGGGCCTGTTCCTGGATGTCGGGGTGAACATCGGACAGACCCTTCTGAAGGTCAAAGCGCATGCACCGCAGCTCACCTATGCAGGCTTCGAGCCCAATCCGGCCTGCCTGGCTTATGTGCATGACCTGATCAAAAGGAACAAGATCGAGAACGTATCGGTCTTCCCCGTGGCCCTGGGCGATCACGACGGCATCATCGAACTGGTGCTGAACCAGGACAATCCTGTGGATTCGTCGGCCACGGTAATACCCGACTTCAGGCCCAAGCATCGTGTCTTCCAGCGTCTGATGATCCCCGGTGCACGCTTCACCACCCTGGAACCGCTGCTGCCGACCGAAGCCGTCGGGTTCGTGAAGATCGATGTGGAGGGTAGTGAGTACGGTGTGTTGCGCAGCATGCAGGATCGTATCGCCCGCGACCGGCCCGCCATCATCCTGGAGATCCTTCCCGTACACCATGCCGGCAACACCCAGCGCCTGGAACGGCAGCAGGCCGTGGAATCCCTGTTCCGAACACTCGACTATGAAATGCTGCGATTGCGTGGTCCACATCTTCCGCTGAAGCTTGAACGGATGCAGGGCCCCATCGGCATCCACGCCGATCAAAGCCTGTCGAATTTCCTGATATTGCCCAGGGACAAAGTGGCGGCGGCCATGCAGGTCCTTGGCACGGAGCTTCAGTAGTACCGCCGCGGAACGAGGTACTGGCCCACATAGTCGGCCACGCCATCCTCCAGTGTCGTGAATGGCTTATCGTAACCCGCTCCCCGAAGTTTCTCCATCCGGGCCTCGGTGAAGTACTGGTACTTGTCACGGATGTCCGCCGGGGTATCGATGAAGTCGATGGACTCCTTCACCCCCATGGCCTGGAAAGTTGCCGCTGCCAGGTCGCGGAAGGTGCGGGCCTTGCCGGTGCCCAGGTTGTAGAGCCCGCTTTCCTTCCGGTGTTCCATCAGGAACAGGCAGACCTTACAGACATCCTTCACGTACACGAAATCGCGCAGCTGTTCGCCATCCTTGTAGTCGGGCCTGTGGCTGCGGAAGAGCTTCATGCCACCGGTGTCCCTGATCTGGTTGAAGGCGTGGAAGACCACGCTGGCCATCCGCCCCTTGTGGTATTCGTTCGGCCCGTAAACATTGAAGAACTTCAGGCCGGCCCAGAAATATGGCTTGCGTTCCTGCCGAAGGGCCCACTGGTCGAAGTCGTTCTTGCTCTCGCCGTACGGGTTGAGCGGCTTCAAGCGCTTCGGCAGCTCATCGTCCTGGTCGCTGTAGCCGAGTTCGCCCCCTCCGTAGGTGGCCGCACTGGAAGCGTACACCAGCGGTATGCCATAGCGGACACAGGCTTCCCACATCCGCTGGCTGAACAGCAGGTTCAGTTCGGTGAAGATCGCCACGTTGAATTCCGTGGTATCCGTGCGGGCACCCAGGTGGAAGATGAACTGCACTTGCTTCTCATGGCTTTCGAGCCAGGCGAAGAAGTCCTTGCGGTCCACCTTGGCGCTCAACGTCTTACCCGCCAGATTAGGCATCTTGTCCTGGCGTGAAAAGCCGTCCACCACAACGATATCCTGCCAGCCCTGGCGCAGCAATTCACCCACCAAGGCACTGCCGATGAAGCCCGCGGCACCGGTCACGATGATCATGCGGCAAAGGTAGGGGCGTGAAATTTCACGCCCCTACCTTTGCCGCCCCATGCCCACCGTCCACATCACGCGCCGCGAACGCTTCAGCGCGGCACATAAACTGGCCAGGCCTGACTGGAGCGAGGCCAAGAACCGCGAGGTTTTCGGCAAATGCTCCAATCCCAACTGGCATGGGCACAACTATGAGTTGTGGGTCACGGTGGCCGGCAAACCCGACCCGGAGACGAGCTTCGTTGCGGACCTGAGCCATTTGAGCCGCATCATCAAGCAGCACGTGATCGACCATGTGGACCACAAGAACATCGACCTGGATGTTGCGTTCATGAAGGGGCGATACAGCAGCACGGAGAATCTCGCCATCGCCATCTGGGAGCAGTTGGAAGTACCCATCAAGGCCTTGGGTGCCAGACTGCATTGCGTGAAACTCCAGGAGACGGAGAACAATTACGTGGAGTACCATGGCGAGCAGTGAGCACGAGTCCACCGGGGAAGGCTACGAGCGGATCGACCAGTACGATCCGGCACTGATCGACAGGATCGCCGGTCACTATGGTCATATCCTGGATGCGATCGGCGAGAACCCGAAGCGCGAAGGGCTCGAGAAGACCCCCGAGCGTGTGGCCAAGGCCCTGCAGTACCTCACCCATGGCTACGACCTGGACCCGGCCGCCATTTTGCGCAGTGCCATGTTCACCGAGGAATACAGCCAGATGGTGCTGGTGAAGGACATCGAGGTGTACAGCATGTGCGAGCACCACATGCTACCCTTCTTCGGCAAGGCCCACATCGCGTACATACCCGATGGCCGCATCGTGGGGTTGAGCAAGATCCCCCGCGTGGTGGATGCATTCGCCCGGCGTCTGCAGGTCCAGGAGCGCCTTACGAACGAGATCCGCGACTGCATGCATGAGACCCTGACACCCCATGGCGTGGCCGTGGTGATCGAATGCAGCCACCTTTGTATGCAGATGCGCGGCATCCAGAAACAGAACTCCGTGACCACCACTTCGGCTTTCACCGGTATCTTTCTCGACGACAGCAAGACCCGCGAGGAATTCATCAAACTGATCAGCGCCAGGTTGCACTAATGCAGGGGTCTTGATCGAAGCAGCAGTACCGTCGACCCTCCGGGTCGACTTAGAGCACCTGAACCATGGAAACACAAAGCAACTTCCCCACCCAGCCCACCGGCCAGACCATTTACGGCCCCGATACGCAGGCCGCATCCACGGTACGCACATTCCTCGCCAGCGTCTTCACCTATATGGCAATGGCCCTGGTGATCAGTGGTGTGATGGCATACTGGTTCGGACATGACATGGGCAAACTTCAATACCTGATCAACTTCGAGACCGGTAGCCACACCATCCTGGGCTGGGTGGTGATGCTGGCCCCGCTGGGCCTGGTCTTCGTCATGGGCGGCTTGATGGAACGCATGAGCGGCGGTGCCTTGCTGGCCACCTTCATCGCATTCGCCACCATCATGGGGATCAGCCTGAGCTACATCTTCCTCATCTACTCCATGTCGTCCATTGTCAACGTGTTCTTCATCACGGCGGTGGTCTTCGGCATCATGGCGGTGAT
>JBGTIB010000225.1:0-27789 GCA_041745875.1 Flavobacteriales bacterium
GAAGCGCGCGAAAGCGGTACGGTCGGTATCTACCGGCCCAGTGGACATGCGCACACGGCCTTGGTGAACAGGATCTTGGCCAAGGTGCCCGCGAAGGATATCCTCTGGGAGGCTCCCCTGAAACCGCAGCAAGTGTGGTTCATCAAGCAGATCGGTGCCAACGTGAACCTGGGCAACATCGGCACCGATGATGTGATCCCTTTGGAAACGCTACGCCTGGGCCTGAGGGGCGATACCTTCTTCCAATACCTGCCCGAGGAGGTGGCGGAAAAATTGCGCCAGGTCCCCGAAGTGGAGAACGGCAAGCCCTGATCGGTAGGAAGCCTTTTCTTAGCAGCCCGATGAAGGTCATCAATGAGATCACAGCATTGGAGTTGAGGCGCATGCGCGATGATGGTGTGCCACATCAACTCATCGACCTGCGGGAAACCTATGAAGCAGAACGTTGCAACATGGGCGGCCTGCTCATTCCAATGGGTGAGATCATCGAACGCTTGCACGAGGTGAGGCGCGATGTTCCGGTGGTGATGCACTGCCGCAGTGGCAGCAGGGCTCAGGCCGTGGTACAGGCCCTTTGCCAACGATACGGATTCAGCGCCATGTACAACCTGCGCGGGGGCATCCTGGCCTATGCAGCAGAGGTGGACGATACGATCCAATGCGACTGAACCCGCCTACAACGACCTATTGAACCATCCATGCATCTGAGACAGCGTATCATTCTGTTCCTGAAGGGAATGTCCATGGGTGCAGCCGACGTAGTACCCGGCGTTTCCGGTGGCACCATCGCCTTCATCTCGGGCATCTATGAGGAGCTGATCCGTTCCATCCGATCCTTCGGTCCGGACACTTTGACGGCCTTTCGACAGCACGGGGTCGGAGGGGCATGGCGGCAATTCAACGGCGCATTCCTGCTCACACTGTTGGCGGGCATCGCCACCAGCGTGATCATCCTTGTACGGCCCATCACCTGGGCCTTGAAGAACGAACCAGTGCTGCTATGGAGCTTCTTCTTCGGACTGATCGCCGCGAGCATCTGGCTTTGCGGCAAGCTTGTCCGGCACTGGAGCATGGGGCCCTGGATCGGTGTGATCATGGGCACTGCGGTCGCCTTCATCATAGGAGCGATGAACCCAGGCGTGGGTTCCGATAGCCTCTGGTTCTACTTCTTCGCCGGCAGCATCGCCATTTGTGCCATGATACTACCGGGCATCAGTGGTTCGTTCATCCTCCTGTTGCTGGGCGCCTATGCCCCGGTGATGGCCGCTTTGAAAGGATTCGACATTTCCGTGATCGCCGTCTTCCTGGCCGGATGCGTAGCCGGGCTGATGGCCTTCTCCCGCCTGCTTAACTGGATGTTCACACGCCATCACGACCTCACGGTAGCATCGTTGACGGGCTTCCTGCTGGGTTCGCTCACCATCATCTGGCCCTGGAAGGAAGTGCAAAGCGTGCGCACGGTGCATGCCGGGAAGCCTGATGAGCACCTGGCTCCTTTCATTCAGAAGAACGTGTTGCCCGGGGATTTCAGCACCATTACCGAAATGGATATCCTCCTGGGCATTTCCGATAAGGACCCCAAGTTGGTGGGGGCCGTACTGCTGATGTTGGCCGGTGCTGCCCTGTTGATCTACCTCGAACGCCTGGCCCCGCCCCGCGCATGACGGTATACGGCCTCATCGGCAAGCCGCTCACCCATTCCTTCAGCCAGCAGTGGTTCACGGAGAAGTTCCAGCGTGAGAAGATCGCCTTCCACCGCTACGACCTGTTCCCCCTGGATCTCTTGAGCGATCTGCCCGCCCTGTTACGCGATACGCAAGGCTTGTGCGGGCTGAATGTCACGATCCCCTACAAACGGGAGGTGATGGAACTGTTGGATGCGGTGGACCCGCTGGCCGCTGCGGTGGGTGCGGTCAACACCATCAAGATCCAGGATGGGCGCACCACGGGCTACAATACCGATGTGGAAGGCTTCCGCAGCACCCTGCTACCATTGATCGGCGACGCACGACCCAGGGCCCTGGTGCTGGGCAGTGGTGGTGCCAGCCGTGCCGTGGCCTTCGTACTACGTGATCTGGGGATCCGTTTCCGTGTGGTAAGCCGGAGCCGGGAACGCGGCGACCTGAGCTGGGACCTGCTCGACCCCGTCGTGGTGAAGGCCAGTCCACTGATCATCAATACCACGCCGCTGGGCATGTATCCCAATGTGAATGATGCGCCTCCCCTGCCTTACGAAGCCATCGGTCCACGACACATTGTGTACGACCTGGTTTACAACCCGGAGGAGACCAACTGCATGCGGCTGGGGAAAGCCAACGGCGCCACCGTGGTGAACGGCATGGGCATGCTGGAGGCCCAGGCGGAGGCGGCGTGGCTGGTGTGGAACACGGAGTCGAACGACTAGAATTTCCGAAGCAGCATTTTCCGGTTCTGTGATGTCTTCGCCATGCGGGGCCACCAATGGTCAGCATCACTCCGATGGACCGACTTCTACTTCTTTTCGCAGCGTTAAGCCTCCATGCCGGCGTTCATGGTCAATGGCAATTCAGCCAATTCTTCGATGGCGCCGATACTACAGCCACCAATGCATTGCTCATCGAAATGGGCAGTGACAGTAGCAACGTGTGGACGATAGGACCACCGCAAAAGTCCGTTTTCGACGCAGCATACACGCCACCCAATGCGATGCTGACCGACACCCTCGCCACATATCCCACCGACAACGTTTCGCAATTCACACTTTCGGTGCTGCCTGAGTTCTCGTTCTTCGGCATCCTTGCCGTACAGTGGATGCAGAAACTCGACTACGAGGCCGGTGCGGATGGGGGCACGGTGGATTTCTCCGGGGACGGGGGGCTGACATGGGACAATGCTTTCACAAGTCCCTATGTGTACAGCTACTACGGCTTCCTGCCCGACAACCAGGACACCCTGGCCAATGGCACACCGATGTTCACGGGCACTGACACCACCTGGCAGAACATCTGGTTCTGCCTGGACCTTTCGTGGATGTGGGGTGTGGGCATGGATACCCTGTTGCTGCGTTTCACCCATGTTGCTGACAGCGTGGACACCCAACAGGACGGCTGGATGATCGATAACATGATGGCCGCATTGACCATGGTACATACGATCAATGAAGAAGAGCACGATGTCTTCATGAAGCTGCACCCCAGTCCTACCAATGGTCCACTGCGCATCGAGGTGCGCAAGGAGGACGGCTACCACGTGATCGAATCCATCGAACTCATCGACTCCCGTGGACGTGTGGTACAAAGCCATGGATTGAGCCCCGTGAAGTTCGCGATCGACATCAGCGGGCATCCGGATGGTCTGTACCATTTGCGTGTGCGTACCAATACAGGGCAGCAGACCTTACCCGTGGTCCTATCGCGCTGAGCGCATGGTTGTGCGGAAACGTCCATTGGTGTCGATCAGCATGTTCCTGCTGGTGATGGTGCTTCTCCTATCCATGGGAACGCACGGTCCCTCGCCCTTTACGTTCCCCACCTTGAAGTTCTTCCCGGAAATGCCCGTTGCACTGGACAATCCGGTTACACCGGAGGGAGCAGAGTTGGGTCGTATGCTCTTCCACGATCCCATCCTCAGCGCGGACGGATCGCTTTCCTGCGCATCCTGCCACCAGCAACGCTATGCCTTCAGTGATGGGCCGCGGACATTCAGCAAAGGCGCGGATGGATCGCTCATGCAACGCAATACCCCGGGGCTTTTCAACCTGGCCTGGTATCCGGCATTTTTCTGGGATGGACGTTCACCAAGCTTGGAAGATCAGGTGCTTCATCCGGTGCGGGATGCCCGTGAGATGGGTGCCGGTTGGCCCGTGGTGATGGAGCGCTTGGCACACGATGAGCTATACCGGGAAAGCTTCAAGTCCGTGTTCGGGACCGCGCCATTGGACAGCATCCTGGTGGCCAAAGCGATCGCCCAGTACCTGCGCACGCTCATCTCAGCGGATAGCAAGTACGACCGGGTCTTGCGCGGAGAGGCCACGTTCACGCCGGATGAGTACGCGGGCTTCGTACTCGCCAATGAACAGAACAAGGGCGATTGTCTACAATGCCACACCACTGACAGTGACGCATTGGGCACCACCCGCCGCTTCAGCAACAACGGGCTCGATGCTGCCTCCGATCCTACGCAGTACATGGATCCCGGTCGAGGAGCCGTGACGGGGAGGTCAAATGAACACGGCCAATTCAAGATCCCCAGCCTTCGCAATGTGGGCGTTACCGCACCGTACATGCATGATGGTCGGTTCGCCACCCTGGAGGAAGTGATCGATTTCTACTCCAATGCGGTACATGCCGGGGTGAACACCGATCCGCGCATGGGCACGGCGCACCAGGGTGGTGCCCATCTAAGCCCGATGGAACAACAGCAATTGCTCGCCTTCCTCCACACGCTCACCGATAGCAGCTTCATCTCCGATCCGCGCCACGGAGATCCTTTCACCGCAGGGCGATGAAACGACGAAGCACTTACAGCAGGTCCTTCAGGTCCAGCTTCACATACTCGCTCAGGATGGTGTCATTAGATGCTACCTCGATCCACTCCACGTAGTTCAAGCCCAGCCGCATCCATACCTCGCAGAAGAACGCATCGACGGGACTGTCGCCCATACGGTAGAGGTGGACCCTGTGCCCCATATGCCGACGTGAACCCAGATATTCCCCGGTTGCACGCACCTGTTCAAGGCGCTCGGTCAGGCGCAATGCCTTGAAGCGCTTGGCGGCTGGTCCCATGATCAGCGCGACATGGCCCGCAGCACCATCACCACCACGCAGAACAGGAACAGGAAGATGCTGATGCGGTTGATCCCGTGCATGAAGCGCAGGCTGCTGTTGGGGTCGCCCTTGCCGAAGAGCGTGGCCGGGTTCAGATAGTACAGGAGACGTTTGAGGAACATGTCGAACGTTCGGGTTGTGGCACCGGACCACCAAGGTAGGAACAACGTCCGTTCCGTGGTGTTCGACATTCGCGACCTTCGCAGGGCATGCGTGCGCTCCTCTCCCGCCCCTACCAGCTGAACACTTCCGCCCGGCATCATGCTCGTGTTGCGCTGTTCTTCGGAGGCTTCGTATTCCTCTTCCTATTCGTTTTCCGGCCATTCGGTTTGGACCGTCTGGTCGCGCAGCTTCCCATGCTGGCACTGGGCTACGGCGCGGTGTGTACCGGCATCATGCTCTTGCTGAACGTGGGGGTGGCCCGGCTCCTTCCCCAATGGTTCGATGAAACCCGCTGGACCATGGGCCGCGAACTGCTGTGGACCACGGTGAACGTGGCACTGATCGGATTGGGCAATGCCCTGTATACTGCTGGCATCGGCCTGGCACCCTGGAGTTTCGCCACCATCGGCAACTTCACGCTCTTCACGGTAGCGGTGGGCCTCTTCCCCATCGCACTGTCTGTGGTGCTGAACGAGGCCCGGCTAAGCCGGGAATATGCCCGCAGTTCGCAACAGATCAATGCGGACCTGGAGGAGGAGGCTGGATCGCCGCATCCTGTTCCTGAGCCTGTCGAGCGCATCCTGATACCGACCGAAGGCAATACCGCGGACCTTGAGCTGGATGTCGAAGCGCTCTTCTTCATCCGTTCTGCGGACAACTATATCGAGATCCACCACCGCAGTGGCAAGGCATTGGAACGGACCGTGTTGCGTGGCAGTCTGAAGGCGGTGGAGGATGCGCTGAGCGTCAACGACCGGTTCCTGCGCTGCCACAAGAGCCACCTGGTGGACCTGCAAAAAGTGCAACGCGTAAGCGGCAACGCCCAAGGGTTGAAGCTCCACTTGGAACAGGTGGAGGACCCCATCCCGGTGTCGCGACAGCTGACGATCACGGTGCGTGAACGCCTTGCCGTTCGCCCCTGAGCCTTTGCCGATGGCCCCGGTGGCCTTGCCGTAGCCCCCTTCCCTTCCCGGACATCCCGCTTTCCTTGCGCGCCCTTTTGCGCTGCGGCACTTTCGCCGCCGAACTATTCAGCGCACCATGGAACAGACCGCCCAACTTCTCCTCATCCTGCACATCGCCACCGGCTTCACCGCCCTCGTCACCGGACTGTTCGCCATCGTGTCGCGCAAAGGCGGCAAGCTGCACAAACGCAGTGGCAGCATCTTCTTCTGGTGTATGGTCACCGTGGCAATTACCGCAGTGGTCCTTTCCGCCATACGGGGCAATGCCTTCCTGTTGCACATCGGGCTTTTCGCACTGTACCAGGCGCATGGTGGGTGGAGCTCCATTCGAAACAAGGCGCTGCTTCCCGCCGCTCAGGATTGGGCCTTGCTCGCCATCGGTGCCGTGAACGGGATCTGGATGCTCACCACACTGAACCCCGTGTTGATGGTCTTCGGTGGCATCAGTGTGCTGCTGGCTTTCACCGACACGAGGACCTTTGTACATACTGCACGCGGTGGCAAGGCTGCCCCCACGGCATGGCTACAGCGCCACATCGGCATGATGATCGGCACCTATATCGCCACCACCACGGCCTTCCTGCTCACGGCATTGCGCACCCTGGACCTGGGTATGATCGTATGGCTGGCCCCAACGGTGATCGGCGTACCCTTCATCGCGATCGCCACGCGGCGCTTTACCGGTGGCAAAAAGGTATTGCGCGTCTGACCCATTGGACATGGTCACAGTTCGTTGTCGACCCGAAGGTCGACGGTACCGTCCGGACCATGCAGGTTCGCTTACCGGCGTTCCAGCTTCCCCAAGGCGTTCTCCAGTGCGTTCCGCAAGCGATCGGTGGCACCATCAACGGCCTGGGCCAGTGTGGCGGCCTTGTGTGTTACGGCGATGGGCTGCATGCCGTTCAAGCGGGCTTCGATCAGACAGCGTTGGTCGTCCTGCCCGTTCTTGTGTGCGTTCTCATCGTTGAGATGTACTTCGACACGTGTGATGCGGTCGGCGAAGCGGTCCAGTGCGCGTTGCACCTTCTGTTCCACTTCCACCACAACGTTCACATTGCCGTCGACATGGTTGTCACTATTGACTTGGATGATCATGGGTCTTGTTCGGTTTCAGTATCGGTACATGGCAGCTACGCCGGTCTTGGACGGCATCACATCGCCGGGCAACACCATCACGGTGCCACCACGCTCGTTCACCAGTTCGCTTAGTTCATCCAGCAGGTCGTCCACCCGGGGATCGAGCAGGCTGTCGAAGATCACCTTGCCGGTGGTGGTATCGAGGCGTCCGGCGATGGCCTGGTCGGCATCCACCAGCAGGGTGGCCACGCGGCCTGCTACAGCTGCTTCAGCCACTTCCATCATGTCATCGCTGCCCAGGTTCTGCGCTTTGGCCGTGCCGTATTGCTCCACCAATCCGCGCACGTGGGCATGGTAGCGGGGCTCCACGGCCTCCCACACCAAACGACGCAGCTTATCGCGATCGATCCCTGTTGGATCGATGGCAACGGATTCCGCCAACAGTTTCGGATTGTGACTTACCCGCCGAAAGACCGACTGGTGTTCAGGCAGGGCGGCAACGACCAGGGAATGTCCACTGGGCTTGGTATGGTGTTCCATGATGGCGCGGTCAACCACCCGGAAGAAGCGCTCGGTATCCTTGTCCACTTCGTCCTTCTTCCCCCCATGTCCATGGTTCATGTCGCTGTTCCCATTGGAACCAGCGCGCCCTCCGTAGGCAGCTACGGTGCGGTGCTTCTCGGTGAGTTCCGAGCCCAGAGCGTCCTCGATGGTCACGGGCACGTCGGCCGCAGGTTTCATCTCGTCCAGGGCATCGCGGTTGCCTTCGAACAGCACGATGCGGTCCATGGCGACACCCAGCACATGGAAGCGGTCCACGGTCTGAAGGGCACGGCGGAGTGGCTTGAGGTGAAAGCTGTCAGCGGCCACCACGAGTTCGGGCACCGTACGTTGGACGCGTACCACCTTGAAGAAACCCGGTGCTCCGAAGATCGCCAGCCCGTCGAGGTTGTACTTCCAGAATTCATTATCCGCCACCAAGGCCTTGAAGGGCTCCAGCATCGCGACGGTCTGGCCGTTCGGATACTTGAGCATCAAGGACTCCTCGGCCTGTTTCAGCAGATTGCTGAACCGGATGTGGTCCTGGGCATTGGCCGGATGCGTGCGGTGGGTGGGTTGATAGATACTCAGGCAGGGTGCCTGCTGCGCTGCGATCAGCTCGGGCAGCACGGCATCATTCAATACGTTCATGTGCAAGGGATGAGGTTATGGATGATGTTACGGGAACAAAGTTAGGACCATGGGACCGACCCGTTCCTGACCGTGGATGGGAGCGTAAGTTGGCGAACGATCGGTGACACCCGCAAGGGGAACTACTTGCGCGATCGTGGAACAATGCCACCAGGATCATCACCGGGTTATCAGTGCCGGGCTTCTTCGTCCGGATCCACCACCTGCTTCGGCGCCTTGCGCATGCCCACCGAATCCTTCAACTCATCAAGGAAGGTCTTGTCCGTCATGGGGGTACGGTCCTCGTACGCCGCCAGGCCGATCACGTGCGCCGAGACCGAAAGTGAGAACACGAGGAAGACGAAGATCACCGTGGCCTTCACCAACACCGTGGTATCGTTGAAGTGGAATACCACACCGATCAGAATGAAGCCTACGCCCAGTGCCACCGCCTTGGTCACGGCCGACATGCGTGTGTACACATCGGGCATGCGGATGATGCCCACCGCAGCGATACCGATGAAGGCGATGCCGATCCAGATGCAGATGAGGGTGATGTACTGGGAGATCATGATGGGATGGAATACGGCCGCAGATGACGCAGATAACGCAGATGAAATACCACCTGCCGAGATGGTGAGGGAGCAAAGGGTCGCGCACAAGTTCGGCATATGAGCAAAGCTGCCGTTAGGGATGAGCCTATCTGCGTCATCTGCGGCTGAATTTTCATTGATCCTTGTTCTTTCGCATGTAATAGGACAAGCCGATAGTGCCTAGGAAGACCACGAAGCTCATCACCAGCACCACATCGAAGTAGCGGTAGTTGCTGGTGCGGATGGCGAACACGGCGATCATGCCGATGACCACGGTGGTGAACACATCGAAGGCCGTGGCGCGATCGGCGATGCTGGGGCCCATCACCAGCCGTACCATCACCAGTCCGGCGATGACCATCAGCGCGACCAAAGCCACAACAAGGGAGCTATCGTAAAGGGCTTCCGTCATCGGCTGAGCAACAGTATGCGGCGTTCGTAGCCATGCTTGATCTTGCGGCGCGCCTCCTCCACATCGCCGTCGGTGATGTACATCTCATGGACGTATAGTGTGCGCCTGTCATCGCTCACCCGCAGGCTGAGCGTGCCGGGCGTGAGGGTGATCAGCACCGCCAGGGTGACGATCTCACGGTCGCTCTCGGCATCCAAGGGAATGGCGATGATCGCCGGGTTGAGGTGCGAAGTGCGGGTGAGCACATCATAGGCCACGCGTAGGCTGGAAGCGAACAGCTCCTTGATGACGAAGCCGATGAACTCCAGCAGCCGGGGCAGCTTACGGAAATAGCGGCGATCGAAGAACCAGGTGCTGAGCCAGATCGCGAAGAACAGCCCGTTGTACACGCCCAGGAACACCAGCGGCTTATCGAAGCGCAGATCGATGGTCTGCTCGATGAGCCACACGCCTGCAAAGGCCAGGACGAGGTTGTAGATGAACCATTTCATCGCCCCAACACCTTGTTGATATACTCCTCCCTTCCCAGCAATTGCTCCGCCGTCTCTTTAGCAAGATCGAAGATCGGTTCCGCGTTCAAACCGATGGCCAGTGTGATCCCGACGAGGATCCCCACAGGTAGCACCATCAGCCACAACGGTCCGGGGCCGGGGGTATGTGGTTCGGGGTCGTCGAGCTCCTCGGGTTCGTTGGTCCAGAAGACCTCGTTCCAGATCTTGGTGAGGTAGTAGAGCGTCATCAGGCTGGAGGCGATCACCACCAGCACCAGCCAGAACTGGCCCGCTTCGATGCCGGCCTTCACCAGGATGAACTTGGCCCAGAAACCGCTGAAGGGAGGCAGGCCCGCGAGGCTCAGCGCGGCCACCAGGAAGAGCAGGCTCAACCAGAAATGATCACGGTACACCCCGCCGATGTAACGCAGTTTATAGCTGCCTTTAACGTGGTGTACCAACCCGCTGATCAGGAAAAGGCTGGTCTTCACCACCATGTTGTGGATGAGGAAGAAGATGGTTCCCGCGATCGCAAGTGGTGTGAACAATGCGATGCCCACCACCATGTAGCCGATCTGGCTCACGATGCTGAAGGAGAGTATCCGCCGGAAATCCCACTGCGCGGCGGCGCCCAGCACACCCACGATCATGGTGATCGCGGCCAGGATCATAAGTACTGTGCTGGTATAGGGGATGTCCTGCACAAAGAGCAACGTGAAGACGCGCAGCAGGGCATAGACACCCACCTTGGTGAGCAGGCCGGAGAAAATGGCCGACACAGCGATCGGCGGTGTGTGGTACGACGCCGGTAGCCAGAAAAAGAGCGGGAAGATCGCCGCTTTGATGCCGAAGCTCACAAGAAAGAACATGCTCACCAACGTCACGAGCCCGGTCTCGGGTACACTGCCCAGGCGCAGTGCAAGGTCGGCGAAGTTGAGCGTTCCTGTGAGGCTGTAAAGGATCCCCACACCCGCTAGGAAGATGGCCGAAGAGAGGAAGTTGATGGTGACGTACATGATGGCGCCTTCCAACTGGCGCTTCTCCCCGCCCAGTGCCAGCAGCACGAAGGAGGACATCAGCATGATCTCGAACCAGACGTAGAGGTTGAAGATATCGCCCGCCAGGAATGCTCCGCTGACGCCGAAGATGAGCATGTTCAGCAGCGGGTAGTAACCGTAGGATTCGCGCTTCACATCCACAGCGGGAATGGAGTACAGCGTGACAGTGAAGCCGATGAGCGCGGTGACGCACAGCATGATGGCGCTCAGCAAGTCCGCGGCGAGCACGATGCCGAAGGGCGCGTCCCAACCACCGGCGTTCACCACCTGGATGCCTTCGGCGCGCACGGTGAAGAGCAATTTGAGAGCGCTAGCGAACATCGCTGCCAACCCGACCACGCTGAGCCAGCCCTGCACACGACGGTCCTTCCACCAGGCCAAACAGAGCACGGCCGCGACGAAGGGTATGAAGAGCGGAAGCAGCAGGCTCATGACTTCTTCCGCTTTGCTTTGACAATGCGCACGAGGCCGTCATCGGTGGTCTGCAGCTTGTCCAGATCGTCCGACCGCGTTTCCTGGTACACACGCTTGATGAGCACGATGGCGAATGCCTGGATGCCGAAGCCGATGACGATGGCCGTGAGGATCAAGGCCTGCGGAACGGGGTCGGCGTAGGGTTCTGTCACCACCTCGGCCCCTTCGGCAATGAAGGGCGGATTGCCCTTGCTGAGGCGGCCCATGGTGAAGATGGCCATGTTGCTCGCGTGGCCCACCAGCACCAGCCCGATGATGAGCTTCACAAGGCTGCGGCGCAGCATCATGTAGAACGCTGCGCTGTAGAGGATCCCGGTGATCAAGGCGAGCAGTAGTCCCATCAATTCACGGAATTGCGGGGTTGATGGGAATTCCTAGAAGAGGTCTGCGACCCTTTCAGGATCGAATGCCCAACTCCGGCAAGCTCTAATATCTGTGACCCTGTCAGGGTCGAAACTGGAATACCAACCTTCGATAAGAATACCGGTAACGTGTTGAACTCTTCCCCGACCCTGAAAGGGTCGCAGACATTTGTACGCTCCAGATCGTGCATGTATTCCACGGCCTGGGATGCATAGCATACATTGATCCCGAGCACCGCCGCTCTCAGCCCGACCCTGAAAGGGTCGCAGACATTAATACCTCCCCAAGCGTACCCGCGTCCCACGACCCCGGAGGGGTCGCAGAGAACCATCATTGATGGCACGCTATTTCTCCCTCGCACCATCAGTCGTCGTCAGCTATGGAGAACACGATCTTGCACACCACCCCCACCACCACGAGGTACACGCCCAGATCGAACAACACCGGCGTGCCGGGCCTTCCAATGATCGGGATGTAGAAGTCCATCCAGAGGGCCTCGAAGAATGCGAAGCCGAAAGGCAGTGGCAGCACGGCAGCGACGAAGGCCAACGTAAGTCCGGCACCAATGAATTGCAAGGGCCTGAAGCGCAGGCGACGTTGTCCCTCCTCCACCCCACCGTTCAGTGTGACCAATAGGAAGGCCGATGCCGCCACCAGCCCGCCGATGAAGCCACCGCCCGGTTCGTTATGCCCACGGAACAACGAGAGCAACGAGGCCACCAGGAGCATGGGGAACATTAACTCTACGGCTACGCGAAGGATGATCGTGTTCATCGCTTCCTCCGTTCAGGTTCTGCTGCAGGGCGCGCCTTCGCGGGCGTCTTACCCAGTTTCAGTTTCATCAGCGCCATCACACCCAGCCCAGCGATCCCAAGCACCGTGATCTCGCCCAGGGTGTCCAGCGCCCGGAAATCCACCAGGATCACATTCACCACGTTGCGACCTTTTGCCAGGGTGTAACTGTTCTCGGCGTAAAAGCGCTTCAGCTCTCCGCCCAGCGGATAATCGGTCACCAGCAGGATGATGGTGGTCATCACCATGCCGCCCGTGAGGGCGATGGTGATATCGCGAAAGCGGTGACCGGTTGAAGTGAGGGTGATGTAGTTGGGCAGCTTCCATAGCACGTACACGAACACGATCAGGGTGAGGGTCTCCACCAGGAACTGTGTCATGGCCATGTCGGTGCCGCCGTAGATGGCGAAGAAGAGCGCCACGCCGTAGCCCACAACACCCAGGATCGCAACGGCCATCAGCCGGTTCGATGCGGCCACGGTGGACACTACGGCCACGGCCAACAGCAAAGCCAGCAGCCATTCATAGGGATCCACACCGGCGAAGGTGTGTGCTGGATGGAAGAGGTCATAATACCAGATGGGTAACAGGGCCAGCACAAAAAGCGTGACCAGGATGACCATGATGTAGTAACGCAGGTGGCCGCTTTGGATGTAGGCAGAGGATCGGGTGGAGAACCCCGTGGCCCACTCCCAGCCACCGTCGTAGAGACGCTCAGGACCGAACCTGCCCGCACGACGCGACCACCCTCTGGCCTTGCGGATCCGCCCGCCAAGCCTATAAAGGCCCAAACCGACAAGGAGCGTGAGCACGCTCAAACCCAACACAGGAGTGAAACCATGCCAGAGATCGATCTCCAAAGTGCCCGCTCCAGGCACCACTACTTCCGCAGCCTTCGCCAACAAACCTTGGATGGTCCTTTGGGGTAAGATCCCCGCGACCAGACCGAACAAAGCAAGCAAGACCGGCCCCACCCACATGCCGGGGTACACTTCATGCGGTGTATGTGCGGTGGTCCCCTTCCTTCCGAAGAAGAGTTTGTAGCCGATCAGAACAGCGAGGCCTGCGAAGGCGACACCCGTCAGGAAAAGCGCCCCTGTAAGCGGCCAGATAAAAGCGGGATGGTCCAACGTGGCCTCGTAAAGCAGCTCCTTCCCCAGGAAACCGAGAAAGAGCGGGAAGCCCGCCATGCTGAATGCTGCCAGCACAGCTGCTGCACCCGTCCAGCGCATCACATTGAAGAGCCCGCCGAGACGGTCCACATCGCGACTACCCGTGCCATGGTCCACGTTGCCGGCCACCATGAAGAGTGCGCCTTTGTAACAGGCGTGCGCCAGCAGGAATACCATGGCGCCCTGTACCGCCAAGGTGGTGCCCATGCCCAAAGCCATCACCAACAGACCGAGCGCAGATATCGTGGTATAGGCCAGCACCTTCTTCAGGTCGGTCTGGACCAAGGCCCACACAGCACCGATCAACATGGTGATGCCGCCGAAGGTCATCAGCGTTTCATTCCAACCGGGCGTACCGCCGAAGTGGGGTGAAAGACGGGCCAGCAAGTACACACCGGCCTTCACCATGGTGGCCGAGTGCAGGTAGGCACTCACCGGTGTGGGCGCCGCCATGGCGTTGGGTAGCCAGAAGTGGAAGGGGAACTGTGCGCTCTTGGTGAAGGCGCCGATGAGCACCAACACCACCATGGGGATGAAGTACGGAGAGGCTACCAGTGCTTCACCACCCGGCACCCACTGGCTGATCACCGGACTACCCTGTGCGGTGGTGGCGAGGATCAGTCCTGCCATCAATGCCAATCCACCGGTGGCGGTAACGAGCAGTGCCTGCAAGGCCGCTTTGCGCGTGCCTGCATGGCCGTGGCGGTACCCGATCAGGAGGTAGCTGCTGAGACTGGTGAGTTCCCAGAAAACGAAGAGCGCGAAAATGTTGTCCGAGAGCACCACGCCGAGCATGGACCCCATGAAGATGAACAGGTAAGTGAAGAAGCGCGGCAGGCCGGGGTGACGTTGCAGGTACGTGCCGCCGTAGAGCACGATGATGGCCCCGATACCGGTGATCATCAGTGCGAAGAGCAGCGACAGGCCATCGAGCCGGAACACGAAATCGAAACCGAGGCCATTGACCCAGGGATATGCCTCGTGCCAGGTCTCGCCGCGCAGCACTTCGGGCAGGTAGGCCGCGAACCAGGCGAAGGCGCCGAGTGGCACCAGGGCCAGAAGTCGGGTCCTCCAACGCACCGGCACGCGTTGCATGAGCGGTGCCACGACCGAAGCAACGAATACGACAAGTAGAATGATGGCCAGTGGACCCATGCGCGGGGCACAAAGATGCGGACCACGGTGCAGAGGTTCCGGACAAAGGGAGCGATGGCGCTCTGGTTCATGGCCAGCCCATCCACACGGCACCGGCGCAATAGATTTGCCACATGGCATGCTGCTTCCTCAAACTTCCACCGTTCGTCGTGGCGCTGGTGCTGTTCGGGCATCTGTCGCTGAGTGCGCATGGCCAGCTGGTCAGCGCACGGGTCCACGCCGGATGGGGCCCCAACCTGCTTCTCTCACCAGGCGAGGACTTGACGCACCGACCGGGCCGGACCGGTTACGTGGGGGTCGGTGCCACCGTGGGCAAGGCGGAGAGCAAGCTGCTCTTTCAGCCTGCACTGCGCATTGTTGGTAGCGCCTATAGAACGGAGATGACCTACCAGGTGCACTTCAGTGCGATCCGGACCACAGCGGAACTCGACCTGCTTGCCGGTTTCAGACAGTTGAGCGGCACCATTCTTCAGTTGGGCGTTTTCGGTGGTCGCGTCACTTCCTCATCCGCCACGCTCGAACAGGGACGAAAGAGCACCATCCAACCCATTTTCCTTGATCCACGGGTGCGGTCCGAGCACTTCCCCACACGCGACCAGGCCGGTGTGGTGCTGGGCCTGGTGGTTCCATTGGGTGAACCCCAGCGTTTCGGACTGGAGTTCCAGTACCGCCAGCACCTGCTCGCCATCATGGAGCGACCCCAGTCGCTGGCCCTGCCTTTTCAGCCGGAACAACTGGTGATCGCCGAGAACAGCAAACCGGCGATCCTCACCGTAGGTCTGCACTATCGCTTCCTTTGATCGACCAGCGACGGGCTTAACCGCACAGTATACGGACCAGCGTTTTTCCAAGTATCCGTAGATCCATCATGAAGTTTCCGTGCTCCACGTATGGAAGGTCCATGGCCAACTTGGTGGGCAGCACTTCATCCACATAAGTACGCTCGGGATCGGTGCTGCGGCCCAGCACAGCGTTCTCGTCGATGTACGCAATGCTCGCCAGGCTGGTGATGCCGGGCCGGACCAGCAACAAGCGCCGCTGTTCCGGCGTGTACAGCGCCACATACTTCGGCACTTCGGGTCGGGGTCCTACAATGCTCATGTCGCCGATCAATACGTTCCACAACTGTGGCAATTCATCCAACTTGGTGCGCCGCAGGAAAGTACCTACAGTGGTCACACGTGGATCGCGTTCCGAGGTGGTGATCTGTCCCTTGGCTTCGCTGCCTGGCCGCATGCTTCGGAACTTCACCAGCTTGAAATGCCTTCCCTCCTTCCCCACCCGCACTTGGCGGAAGAAGGCACCACCCGGAGATGAAAGGGATACCCAGGCGGCCACCACCAATAGCAAGGGCAGCAGGACGAGCAGGGCCAAAGCCGCTGTTAGTATGTCGAAGAGGCGCTTGATCATAGGCAACAGGTCCTGGCCACTTCCCCCGTTCGACCTCAGTGCTCAGGGCATCACCTCCGCGACCGCATCCTTCACGGCCTTCACCACTTCATCCACCTGTGCATCCGAAAGGTCGTAGTACACCGGTAGGCTGATCTCCCGGGAATAAAGGCCATAGGTGATGGGGAAGGCATCGATGCGATGGCCTTCACCCTTGTAGAAACTGAGCAATGGCAGCGGAATGAAGTGGACGTTCACGCTCACCCCACGCTTGGTGATCGCCTGGATGATGGCATCACGTTGTTCCTCGTTGGCCTTGGCGATGCGCAACATGTAAAGATGAAAGGACGAAGTGCGTGAGGGACTGAGCGGGACCGGTCGGGAACCGTGGGAGATCTGCTGCCGGTCGCGGGTGCCCTGCGCGATGTGGAACCGGGGTGGTATGAAACGTTCATCATCCTTGAAGGCGCTGTCGTATCGCTCGCAGATCGCCTTCCGCCGTGGCAGGGTCTCACTGTTGTACCGCTCCAGTTCCACCAGTCCGATGGCGGCCTGCAGGTCGGTCATATTGCACTTGTAGCCCGGGGCGGTCACATCGTAACGCCAGGCACCGGCCTTCGTCTTGGCCAGGGCATCCTTGTTCTGTCCGTGCAGGCTCATGGTGTTGAACCAGGCGTAGAGCTCGTCGTGACCGAAGGGCTCATCCAGGTGGAAGGCCAATGCACCGCCCTCTGCCGTGGTCAGGTTCTTCACCGCATGGAAACTGAAGCCGGTGATATCGGCCTGTGAGCCAACGGGCTTGTCACCGATCAGTGCACCGAAGGAATGGGCGGCATCGCTCAACACCAACGCCCGGCCCAGCCGCATCTGCGGGTTGCTGCCACCTACGCGCAGGTTCAATTTAGGAGTGAACATGCTGCACGTTTCCGTGGCGACGCGTAGGATCTCGTCGATGCGTGCGGGCAGGCCACCGATGTCCACCGGGATGATGCATTTGGTGCGCGTATTCATGGCGCGGCGCACGGCCTCGGGGTCCATTGTGAAGTCGTCGAGCACATCAACGAGCACCGGCTTCGCTCCCACGTGCATGACGATATTCGCTGTGGCGCAGTAGGTATAGGCCGGCAGGATCACCTCATCGCCAGGGCCGATCCCATACCACCGCAGGACGAGTTCACACGCATTGGTCCAACTGTTCAAGGCGATCACGGTATCTACCCCGCAATAGGCTGCCAACTTTTGTTCGAACTCCTTGGTACGCGGCCCGGTGGTGATCCATCCGCTGCGCAGTACCTCCGCCACGGCTTTCACGGTGCGATCATCGATACGCGGCGGGCTGAATGGGATCATGGGTACAAAGATCGCTCACTTCAAATGCACGACCCGATCCGACCGGAGAAGAAGTGCCCAGGAAAGAAGCGCGAAGTACACCGAACCGGCCTGCACCTCCAGCATCGACTCCACGCCCCAATTCAGCACCGCAATGAAAAGGAACGCCAGGGATAGTATGTCCCACGCTCTCACTGCATGAATGACAGGCACCATCAAAGCGGCCAGCAACAGCAACAGACCCACCATGCCCAGCGCCGCTGCGGACTGCAGGAACTGACTGTGCGGATTGAGCCGTTGTTCCAAGGCGCTGACATAGCCCTTTTCCGCATACACCACAAGCAGTTCATCCTTCACATCGCCCGTACCCGTTCCCATCAAGGGGCTGTCGGCGATCACCTCCAGGGCGGCATCCCACACCAGCCAGCGGATCGCAGTACTGGTCGTTGTGGCCGCCTGGTGCTCCGGCTCAACGATGGCCTGTCGCATCTCCTCGATCCGCTCCGAAGTGTAAATGCTCACCGTGTTCAACAGTACGATGCCACCTACCAATACTGCGGTGCCGACAACAGCATCCATGCGCAACGCGACCTGTCTCCACCGCGCAGCGACGATACCCAACAGCAGGAGGAGCAACACCACCCAGCCGATCTTGCTGGCCATGAGCACGATGCCGATCACCAGCAGGGCAGCAAGCGTACGTCTGACGAAAGGCCGGATCGCTGAAGGATCCATTCCAAGGTAGAGGATCGCCAGGGCTGTACACAGATACATCGCTGCATAGCTGGGATGCATGAAAAGCGAGAAGGGCGATGAAATGAACTCCTGTGTCCATACAGCCTCCGGCAGGGTGATCGAGCGCCAGAGGGCCCCGCCCAGGCAGAACGGCACGCTTACGGCGCACCCCCCAATGAAGGCCGACAGGAAGGCCTCCCCACCCACCCGCGCGGTCGAGGGCAACATCATGAAGAGCAAGGGGAACAGCGCCAGGGACAGCTTCACCTCCAGATCGAACAGTCCTTCACCGACATTGCTCGTCCAGGCCATGCCCGCCACATGCCAGGCGTAGAACAGCAGCATCCAGGGCAAGGGCGAACGGTAGAAGCGGGCATCGGCCATCGGCAAGCGGATCGGGCGATGCCGCCACAGCATCAGCAGTGTAACAAGTACGATCAGCAAGGGAACCACGCCTTGCGCCAGCGGGAGCGCGAAGGCCAGCAACAACAAGGCCCACGCGGCCGCCCAACCGTGCGTGGTCTCCAACTGTTGTAAGTGGTCTCGCACGTTCATCGCGTAAGGGCTTTGTCGCGTTCACGCGGTTGGCGGCCCAGCAGCAGCAGGTCGCATAGACCGTAGAGATAACCACTTCCATAGGCCAGGTGCAGCACAACGAATGCGCGCAACACACCGGGCAGATCGCGCCATCGCTCGGATGCCTGTGCCGCACTCAGCATCGCGGCAAGCACATAGAAAAGCACACCTGCACCATACAGCCAGGCTAGCCAGGGGTGGAACAGTGAAGCCCCCGCACCAACCATCAAGAAAGCGACGAAAAGCGCAGGCACCACCTGGCGTAGTGTGGTCACCGTTCGGTGTTTCCGGTTGACGTATACTTTCCAGTAGCCATACTGGTAGTACTGACGGAAGAGCTTGCCCAGGCTGGCCCGCACGTAGTACATCGAACGGATCCTGGGTGACAGATAGATCCCGAACCCCGCTTGCACCACGCGGTAGTTGAACTCATCGTCCTGGTTGCGCACCAGCGTCTCATCGAAGAAACCGACACGTTCGAACACCTCGCGCCGATAGGCACCGAAGGCGACCGTATCGACCAGTCCTTCCGCACGGCCGGTGCGAAAGTGCGCATTGCCGACACCGAAGGGATGTCCCATGGCCATGCCGATGCGGCGCGCGGCAACATCATCGTACACGTTCTCCATCACGCCACCGGCGCAGCCCACATCAGGGTGCGCATTCAGCACGGCCAGGTTCTCCCGCAGGAAGGCTTGATCCACACTGGCATGTGCGCCCAGTATGACACCTACATCGAACTCCAGATCCTGCAAACCAATGTTCATAGCTTGTGGTGTGGTACGTGCCGGGTTGTCCACGAGGCGGATGAAGGGGTTCCTTGCGGCATGCTCCAACACGATGGCGCGCGTTCCGTCATCGCTCATGCCATCGCATACCCATACCTGCAGGTCGATCCCGTTCCTGTCCGCGTGGACCAATGACAGCAACAGGCCACCGATGTAAGCGGCTTCGTTGCGACAGGGGATCGCCACGCGGACACGGGTGGGTGATGGCAAGCTCATGGGACCAGGCTATGGTACAGGCTTGCGAATCGAGTTGCGTTCTCCTTCCAATCGTATTGCTGCACCACCATCGCACGTCCGCCAGCACCCAGGCGTTGGCGAAGTTGGGCATCCCTCAACAAGCGCTCCAAGACGTCGGTGGTGGCCGCCACATCACCAGGTCGTACCAACAGACCGGTGCGCCCATCCTGCACCACTTCGGGCAGCCCCCCCACGTTCGTCGCCACGACCGGCCTACCACATGCGGCTGCTTCCAACACGGACACGCCGAAACTTTCGCTCCACGAGAGGTTGGCGAACACATCGATGGATCGGTGATGGTCCGGCAGTTCGGCGAAGGGGATCGCTCCGCCGAAGATCACATTGTCGGCGGTGATCAACTGTGCCGCAAGTGCTTCCAAGGCATTGCGTTGTGGTCCATCACCACCGATGAACAAGCCGGGTCGTGGTTCGGGCAAGCGCTTCAAAACTTCAGCAAAGGCCCTCAGCAAGGTGTCGATGCCATAGTTGGTGGACAGGGTCTTGATGGTCCCTACCACTAGCGTTTCGGGCGAAAAAAAAGTTCGCGCAGGACCATTCGGCGCGAACAGTTCAGTGTCCACACCGAAAGGCGTAAGGGTGACGGGTACGTCGCACAGCGTGCGAAGGGCGTCCTCGAGCACCTTGCTGGTGGCGCACAAGTGGTCGGCCCGCCGCAGAGTCCAGCGCAACAAGCCACGATGCACGGGACTCTTACGCGGAAAAAGCAACACATCCGTACCCCAGGCGGATATCACCAAGGGATGGTGTCCGGCAAGGGCTCCCAGCAAGCCGTAACTGGTGGCGTAGTGGGCGTGGACCAAAGCGGGCTTGAACGACTTGACCACACGTCGAACGGCGGATACTGAACGCAAGTAGGAACCCACACCCCGTGTTCCACCTGTCCCATGAACGACCACACCAAGAGCTCCCCACCAGTTCTCGCCGGGAGCACTGAGGCTGAAGATCTGCACTTCGAAGCCATGCGCACACAGCGCAGTTACGATGCGCCGGAGATGCGGAGAGTTGATATCACCGAGTTTCAGGATCCGCATGCAGGGCGTAGGGCAGGGCCACCAGAACACCCACGGCGAAAAGGATGTAGAGGGGCAGGAAATAGACCATGGAACTGGGGGAGATCCCGGCAGGCACCAGACCGACCAGGGCCACGGCCAGCGCGAACGAAACAGCACCCATCCAGGTACCGCGCTCCCGGAACCAACGTCGCACTGCCCCGGTCCAGATCAAGGCCCAGGCAGCGATATAGAGCAGTGTGTACGGGACACCTGCCTCGCTCAGGACCTCCACCCACCAGTTGTGCGCATCGGAAAGGGGTTCTCCATCCTGTGTCCAACGACTGGGGAGGTACCACCGTGTGTTCCCGCCTCCAAGCCCCAGACCTCTCGTTTCGATCACGCTTTGCAGACAGAGTTCCGAGGCGTGGCGCCGCTTCCCTGTGGAAGTCTCATCCTGCGGGATATCCTCCCCATCATCGGCTGAAATGAACCCATTGATATGTGGCGTCAGCGCAGCAAACTCATGGAACTTCTCGTTCTTGCTGCCGGGTATTGCAGCACCGATGGTGAAGAACAGCATGACCCCGATCAAGAACGCCCCCGGTACCAGGGAGCGTCGGGGCGCCGCTATCACCATCAGCAGGGCCATCAGCAGCATGGCCAGATAAGCGAGTCGCGCACCCCCGGCAGCCACGAGTAACAGGCAGACCGCAGCGAACAGCCAGGCCCAGGCCCTGGGTGGCAGCACCAACGCGAAGGGAAATACAATGGCCAGCAGCGTAGCGAGGTGGTTCGGGTTCCAATGGAAACCGGTCGGTGAACTGTTGATGTATGCCGTGGCACGCGGGGTGGTGAGCAATTCGGCAAGGTCGTTCGTCCGACCGAACAGGGGCGCATGCCACGAAAAGCGGGAGATGGGCCAACGGAAGTCCATGAAAACCTCAAACACGCCAATGAGTGCCTCCACCCCTACCACCACACCGATCGTGAACAGCAGGAGCCGGAATCTCCCAGGACTGTCCACGAGGATCAAGAGGAGTACCGTACAGGCATAGCACAGGCTCATGATCAGGAAGTACTGGACCACGGCACCCTTGTCGGCCGCCCAAATGACCCCCAGTCCGTACCACACCAAGGTCACGACAACAAATCCCAAGGGCAGGCGCAACACAATGAGCCTGTCGCGCAATGCGGATACACCCAAGCCACGCCAGGTGATGAAGGCTACAAAGGGCAACACCAGATGGTACAGATATAACTTCCCATACCCGATGCCCGCACCGACCAACGCACTGCCGACGAGCAGCACGATGCAAAGCCGCATCATGCCTTCATTTTCCGGAAGCGATCTTGTTGTCGTGATGTTCATGATGCACTGGCATTCGGAGCTACATTCCGGGGTAGCGAAACATCAGCATTTCCTAACTTCTTCAACACTCCCTGCACATCACGCCAGGTGAGCAACGCCAGCAAGAGTAGGGAGATCGGCACCATGGCGAGCAGCACGAAACGGTGCGGCCACAAAAAGAGATGGACCATTGCACCCACCAGGAACAAACCCAGCGCCCACAAAATGTTGATGCTGTTGCGGGCCTGCACGAAATAGGCATCCAGCAGGCTTCGGAGTGAGATGAACAGCGCCAGGAATAGTGCTGCGCTGAAGAGGATGCGACAGGTCTCCACCAGAGCTGGGTTCTCTTCACCCACGTACCAGTTCAACACAGGGGTGGCCAACAGTTGGAAGACCAATACCACGACGGCCGCGATGATCAAGGTTCCGTTACGGGTGCGTTGCACTTCCCGCACCACGGCGGGCTTGTCGTTGCGGGCCAGGGCATGTGCTACGGAAGGCAGCATCAGCAGGCTGATCGGTGCGAACAAGGCCCCGACCATGTTCAACAGTGTAAGTCCGAAAGCCACCTGCCCGCCGCTGTCCAATCCTTCAGTGTGGTTGATCACATAGACCGGCAGCGTCAGCAAAGCAGCGAGCGCCAGATCTCCCGGGACCCGTGGTAGTCCGTATCGCAATAAGCCACGCAGTTGTCCCCGAGCGGGCTCCAACTTCGTATTCCGTACGAGGAGCCATGCGAAGGGGAGTACGGAGAACAGCACCCAAAGTGCGGCCGTGAGCCTCAGCACCTCGAGCAAGGATCCTGCGATCAGGAATGCCACGACCGGCACGAAACCCAGGTTGAGCACCTGCAGTGCATTGGCCTGAACCATCCGCTGTGCACCGCGCCAATAACTATAGAGAAGCGAATGCATCAACTGGCCCAAGACCATCGCTCCGATGGGCAACGCGAACGGCGACATTCCATGTTCGCCGAAGATCAGGTAGGAAAGGCGTGATGGGAACAGCAGGAACAGCATCGTTACTGCGGCGGCCACGGCCAAAAGGAGCAAGCCAGCGGCCCGGACGATCCCCCAGCGTTGGGCTTCGTCCGTCGCCATGGCAACGTGGCGCACCACCGTCACGGCCATGCCCATCATGGCGAATGGCAAAATGAACGAAGTGGTCCGGCGTACCACGGCGTACACACTGAATCCCTCTTCGCCGAACTGGAGGGCGGCCAGGCGGTACACGACGATCGTGCCGATCATCACCAACCCCTCGGCCAGGTAGGTCAGCATATGATCGCCCCATTTCCGTCCGGTGTTGGCTGGCAGGCCGCTGGGCATGGTGCGCCAAATTAGCTTCCCTTCCGGCGCATGGATCGCATGGGTGAAGTGTGTATCAACAGAATGGGATCGATCTCAGGTCGGATGCCGTCCTCTGAAATGCCTTTCGCCCATGCCCCCTGCCGTTCATCCGCTTCTCATTCCACCGCATTGCAGCACCCGCCTATCTTCGGGCCCAAGCAACGAAACACATGGACTTCTTTCAGTGGCATTGGTGGGCCGGCGTGGCGATCGTCCTTTTCATCGCAGAGATCCTGCTGCCAGGGTTCTGGGTACTTTGCCTGGGCATCGGTGCTATGGGTGGCGCAGTGGCCGCCGGTCTGGGCGGTTCCGAGACCGTACAGCTGTTGAGCTTCTCCAGTGTTTCACTGATCGCCTTCTTCACGATCCGCCCCTTGCTGCGCCGCTCCTTCAACAAACTACCCGAGCTCCGCATGAACGTGTCGGCACTGGCCGGTCGCAGGGCACGGGTCACCCAGGACTTCGACCCCAGTCTGCGCCTGGGCCGTGTGGCCGTTGATGGCGATGACTTCCGCGCCGAGTGCGTCGATGACCGACTGCTCCGCATCGGCGATGTGGTCGAAGTGGTGCGGGTGGAAAGCAACACGCTCATCGTCAAACCACTCGGTATCTGATCCCTTGTCATTCAAACTTCAGCATCCAAACCAGAACCCATGACCCCCAGCCTTGTCGTCGTCGTCCTTCTTGCCCTCCTCGTGATCTTCATCATCTCCAAGGGGGTACGCGTTGTGCAGCAGAGTGAATCCATGGTCATCGAACGTTTCGGCCGCTATGCCCGAACGTTGAATGCCGGTTTCAATGTGATCATCCCGATCTACGAGAAGCCGCGTGCGATCATCTTCCGCTTCAGTCGCGAGTTGCCCGATGGCAACAAGTATGTGCAGTTCACCAAGAAGGAACGCATCGACCTGCGCGAAACGGTGTATGACTTCCCCAAGCAGAACGTGATCACCAAGGACAATGTGGGCACCGAGATCAACGCCCTGCTGTACTACCAGATCATGGATCCCGTGAAGGCGGTGTACGAGATCGAGAACCTGCCCCTGGCCATCGAGAAGCTCACCCAGACCACACTCAGGAACGTGATCGGCGAATTGGACCTGGACGAATGCCTCACCAGCCGCGATACCATCAACGCCAAGCTGCGCCAGATCTTGGACGAGGCCAGCAACAAGTGGGGTGTGAAGGTGAACCGGGTGGAATTGCAGGACATCAACCCACCGCGCGATATCCGCGAGGCCATGGAGAAGCAGATGCGTGCCGAGCGCGACCGCCGGGCGCAGATCATCGACGCGGAGGGTGGCAAGCGGGCCATGATCCTGCAGGCCGAGGGTATCCAACAAAAGCAGATCAACGAGGCCGAAGGCCAGAAGCAGGCCCAGATCCTGGAGGCCGAAGGCGATGCGCAGGCACGCATCCGTCGCGCACAAGGTGAAGCTGAAGCCATCCGCATGGTCACCGAGGCCATTCAGGGTACCAAGGCCGATCCGGCCAACTACCTGATCGCCATGAAATACCTGGAAACCCTGGAAGCGATGACAAGTGGACAGAACAACAAGGTGGTGTACATTCCCTACGAAGCAACGGGCGTGCTCAGCAGCGTGGGCGGTATCAAGGACATGCTCGATGCCAGTCGCATGAAGGGCTGATCGGTACCGCGACCCGATCCTTACGAACACCGATCCCCGCAACTGCACCGATGCATGTTGCGGGGATCGTTCCGTTGGGGAGTTCAGCTTACTGCTTCACCACCCGGCCCAGGTAGACCTGTTCCTGGGTACCTGAGGCACGCACTATGTAGGCGCCGGCCGGATATCCGCCCATGTCGAGCACCAAGGGACCGTGATGACCACCGGCACGCAGTTGCATTACCGTGCGCCCCGTGATGTCGAGCACTTCGATGTGGGCATCCGGGGTCAGCGGGCCTTGTAGATCAAGTTGGACCAGGTCGCTGAACGGGTTGGGGTACAAGGACGAAGCGCGTACGCCGAGGTTGCGGACACCTGTGCCGATATCAAGATCGAAACCCATATCCTGCCAGGTGGTGGAGGATGTGGTTCCCGTGGGGGTCCCTGCATTAGCAGAGTAGAGCTTGCGTCCTGAATTTGGGGTGCCCAATGTCCCGAAGGTCCCGGTAGTGCTGGTCAGGAAGGTGATATCGAGGATCAACGTCTTGGTGGCGTTGAAGTCGTACGGTACATCCAGGTTGATGTTGAACCACTCCCCGGTCACACCAGGCGGGATGTTGAAGGTGTCGGCTTGCAGCACGACTTCGAGTTGGTCGAAATACACGTTCCCGTTGACGAACGCGGTGGCATCGGTTTGCCCCAATCGGATACTGAGATCCCCCAGTGTAACGCCGGCTTGGTTCCCGGTGCTTCCGTAACGGAAGTATAGGTCGATGATGGTCCCGGACTCTGCGTTGTTCAGGTCCGAAGGCAGATATAGACACTGTGTATGGCGGGCCGAGACATTGCCCAAAAGGAAGGTGCTGTTGCTGGTGCCCAATCCTTTGAAGTAGGTCTGGGCGTGCAACGATGAGCAGATCGTGGCGGTGGCCAGTGTTATGGTAAGCGCGTATCGTAGGTTCATGTCGTGGGGTTTGTGAAGCGAATGTATGCGGTTCAGAATAAGTGCTCCCTGGGATGAACGACTGCTCCGGGATCGCCACATGGATGGAAGACCTCCAAGGTGCCGTGATCGCAGAGATCAGCATGAGCAAGAACGTTTCCGGTGGGCAAGAATTCCCGTACCCAAATAAACGGGAGCCTGCCAGACCTCATCAGTGGATCCGCTCGCTCATGAGCCGGTTCGCTCGATCCTCCGTACATTCGCGCCGTCCTGAACAATTCGGGACAAGCCCCAAGCGCCCAGCTTTCGCTTCACCGCAACTGTCCAGGCGCCATCCCCAGCGGATCATTGCACGCCGGACCCGATCGACGGGGCTTCCACACAACACCTTCACAGGGTGTGTCCAGGGACAATGGCCTGGACCCGCTCAACATACATCCGCACGGGGGATCCCGTGCTTACAAGAATGGAACGTACCACGTTCAACGACCTCGGGCTCATCGAGCCCATATTGAAAGCCCTCAACGAAGAAGGCTACACCCACCCCACGCCGATCCAGGAGCAGGCCATCCCGCATCTGGTGAAGGGGCGCGATCTGCTCGGCTGCGCGCAGACCGGCACCGGCAAAACGGCCGCTTTCGCCATCCCCATCCTGCAGGAACTGCATGAGCAGGGTGCACAGGGCCAGCGCGCTGTGAAGTGCCTGATCCTGACCCCTACCCGCGAACTGGCCATCCAGATCGGGGAGAGCTTCGCCGCCTATGGCCGCAACCTGAAGATCCGCCATACGGTGGTATTCGGTGGTGTGGGCCAGAAGCCCCAGACCGATGCCTTGCAACGGGGCGTGGAAGTGCTGATCGCCACACCCGGCCGACTGCTGGACCTGATGGGCCAGGGCTATGTGCACCTGGACAAGCTCAGCGTATTCGTGCTGGACGAAGCCGACCGCATGCTGGACATGGGCTTCATCCACGATGTCAAGAAGGTGATCGTGAAACTGCCCACCAAGCGGCAGACACTGTTCTTCAGTGCCACAATGCCACCCGAGATCGCGAAGCTGGCCAACAGCATCCTCACCGACCCCATCAAGGTGGAAGTTGCTCCGCCGAGCACCACGGCCGAGACCATCGACCAGCACATGTTCTTCGTGGACCGCACGGACAAGAACCAATTGCTGCTGCATCTGCTACAGGGCGAGACCATCCGCGAAGCGTTGATCTTCACCCGCACCAAGCATGGCGCCAACAAGGTGGCCAAGGTCCTGGAGCAGGCCGGTATCGGAGCCGAAGCGATCCACGGCAACAAGAGCCAGACCGCGCGCCAGAACGCCTTGAAGAACTTCAAGGAAGGGAAGATCCGTGCCCTCGTCGCCACCGACATCGCGGCCCGCGGCATCGACATCGACGGCCTCACGCACGTGATCAACTTCGATATCCCGAACATCCCCGAGACCTACGTGCACCGCATCGGCCGCACGGGCCGGGCAGGCTCTTCGGGCAAGGCGCTCTCCTTCTGCGATCACGAGGAAAAGGAGTTCCTGCGCGACATCACACGATTGATCAAGCGCGAGATACCGGTGGTGAGCGATCACCCCTTCGTTATGACCGGAGGGCCAAAGAAGCGCGAGCCCGAAGTACGTGAGCCACGCCAGCCGCGCGGTCCAGGACGTGGAGGCCAGCAGCGTGGACAAGGCCAGCGCAGCAGTCAGGGACCACGCCGCGAAGTGGGTTCAAGCAATACGCCCCGTGCACCACGCGACGGC
>JBGTIB010000226.1:0-12279 GCA_041745875.1 Flavobacteriales bacterium
CATCGTGGCCAGTCTGGAAACACTTCTTTGCGTAGAGGCCACAGACAAGATGGACCCCTGGAAACGGGTCACACCTGCGAACCGCGAGTTGCATGCACAAGGCATCGGTAATGCCCTCAGTGGCCTTATCGGTGGTATCCCCATCACACAGGTGATCGTACGCAGCTCCGCCAACATCCAGAGCGGGGGCCGCACCAAGCTAAGCGCCATCCTGCACGGTGTCCTGCTCCTGGTCTGCGTGCTCACGATCCCGGGACTTCTGATGCTTATCCCCATGGCCAGCCTGGCCGCAGTGCTGCTCATGGTGGGATACAAACTGGCCAAGCCATCGCAGTTCAAAGGCATGTGGAAGGCCGGTTTCATGCAGTTCGCCCCCTTCATCATCACGGTGGTCGGTGTCGCCTTCATCGACCTGCTCACGGGTGTGTTCCTCGGTCTCGCAGTGGCCATCATTCACATCCTTTGGAAGAACTATAGTACTCCATTCCATTTCGACCCGAAGAAGCATCTTCCGGGTATGCCCATCCACATCGAACTGAGCGAGGACGTGACCTTCCTGAACAAGGCAGGCGTGAAACGCACGCTGGGTGAACTACCGAATGGCTCGCGTGTGATCATCGATGCACGCAGGACCGTGGATCTTGATCCCGATGTGCGCGAGATCATAGAGGAGTTCGTTGTCGAATGTGCCAGTCGTGATATCACCTGCGAACTGGTCGGATTCAGGGATGGTGAAAAAAAGAACAAACGACCTTCGGAACTGGAAGCTTCCATCAAGAAGATCGCTGCACAGATCAAGAACTGATGTCAAACCACCGTGCCGCTTATGGCCGGTACAATACCAAGCAGGAACATGACCGACAAAATGAAACACGATCCGCAGTTGCATCATCAACTGCTCCAACAGAACAAGGACTGGAGTTCCCGCATGCGCAAGGAGAATCCCGCTCTGTTCACCGAACTCAGCAAGCACCAGCACCCTTTCTTCCTATGGATCGGCTGCTCGGACAGTAGGGTGCCGCCGAACCAGATCACCGGTACATCGCCCGGTGACATGTTCATCCACCGCAACATCGCCAACATGGTGGTGCATACGGACATGAACCTGCTCAGCGTGGTGGACTATGGAGTGAACGCATTGGGGATCGACCACATCATTATCTGCGGCCACTATGGATGCGGTGGTGTGAAGGCCGCCATGGGCGAAGAGTTCAATGGGTATGCGGCCAACTGGGTGCGCAACATCCGCGATGTCATTCGCCTGCACGAGAAGGAACTCAACGCCGTAAAGGATGAACAGGCGCGCTTCGACCGCCTGGTGGAATTGAACGTGGCAGAACAGGTGTATGACCTGAGCCGCACCTCGCTGCTCCGCGAGGCTTGGAAGAACGGTCGCAACATCAAGGTCCATGGTTGGGTGTACAGTCTGGAGGACGGTGTGATCAAGGACCTGGACGTGACACGCGACAGCTATGAGGCCGAAAAGCGCCAGGTGAGCGTGGTCTGACAGGCTCCCGCTCTGCACGGATATCTTTGCGCGGCCATCCTCCAGGGTGGCCGCGTGCCATTTACATCACTCCCGATCTTCTGATGACCGACGCCATCTTCCACAGCCCAGCTCCCATCAATGAACCGATCCTGCAACATGCTCCGGGAAGCAGGGAGCGCGAGGAACTCCTCGCCGAGTATGACCGGCGAATGAAGCGCAAGACCGAACTGCCCATGTGGATCGGCGGCAAGGCCGTGGAAACGAAGGACCGTCGCGCCACACGCCCCCCGCATGAGCATCGGCATGTGCTGGGCTACGCGCACTTCGGTGACAAGGGCCATGTGAAAGCCGCGATCAACGCCGCTTTGAAGGCAAAGAAGGATTGGGAGAACATGCGCTGGGAAGACCGCGCCGCCATCTTCCTGAAGGCCGCCGACCTGATCAGCGGACCCTACCGTGCGGCCATCAATGCAAGCAGCATGCTCGCCCAGAGCAAAAATGCTTTCCAGGCGGAAATAGATGCCGCCTGCGAGTTCGCCGACTTCCTCCGCTTCAATGTGCACTTCGCCCAACAGATCTATCGGGATCAGCCCTTCAGCCCGCCGGGCACGTGGAACCGTCTGGAATACCGACCACTTGAGGGCTTCGTCTTCGCCCTTTCGCCCTTCAACTTCACCAGCATCGCAGGCAACCTGCCCAGTGCCCCCGCCCTGATGGGCAATGTGGCCGTTTGGAAACCCGCCGACAGCCAGGTGTACAGCGCCCAGGTCGTGATGGACATCTTCCGCGCAGCGGGCCTGCCCGACGGTGTGATCAACTTGATCCATGTGGATGGCCCGCAGGCAGGTGAGGTCATCTTCAACCATCCCGACTTCGCAGGCCTGCATTTCACCGGCAGCACAGGCGTGTTCCAAACGCTTTGGAATACCATTGGCAACAGTATCGGAAGCTACCGCAGTTATCCAAGGATCGTGGGAGAGACCGGTGGCAAGGACTTCGTGATCGCCCACCCCAGCGCCGAGCCGGTCGCGATCGCCACCGCCCTCGCCCGTGGTGCCTTCGAGTTCCAGGGACAGAAATGCAGTGCCGCCAGCCGGGCCTACATCCCTAGCAACCTGTGGCCCACGGTGAAAAAGGAACTGCTTGCCGATGTGAACAGTTTCCGCATGGGCAGCCCGCGCGACCTACGCAACTTCATCAATGCGGTGATCGATGAACGCGCCTTCAACAAGATCAGCGGTTACATCGATGGGCTCAAGAAGGACCGGAAGAACGTGCAGATCATTGCGGGCGGCAAGGTCGACATGAAGGACGGCTACTTCATCTCCCCCACTGTCGCGGTGACCAAGGATCCGCGCAGTACGACCATGGTGGAGGAGATCTTCGGGCCGGTGCTGACCATTTATGTATACCCCGAGAAGGAGTGGTCCAAGACCTTGAAGCTCGTGGACACCACCAGCCCCTATGCGCTCACGGGTGCCGTGTTCAGCCAGGACCGCAAGGCCATTGCCGAAGCAACACATGCCCTCCGCCACTGTGCGGGAAACTTCTATATCAACGATAAGCCCACAGGTGCGGTGGTGGGACAGCAACCCTTCGGCGGAGCGCGCGGCAGTGGCACCAATGACAAGGCCGGAAGCTACCTGAACCTGATCCGTTGGGTCAGTCCCCGCACCATCAAGGAGACCTTCGTACCAGCAATGGATCATCGCTATCCGTTCTTGGGTTGAACGCTCGGAACAGCACTTCGTAGGACACGTTCCGCAATGCACAGGTCCTCAGTCACATGTAGCCGACCGCAGGGGGTTACTCGGACGCTACGTTCAACAACCTTCGACCCTTGGATCACGTAGGAGCCCACACCGGAACGCAAGTGCTCCGGCGTGTCCGTTTTGACCCGTTCCACATCACGCACCCCGCGCAAGGTCATGCTGGCCGTTTACGGCATCCTGCTGCTTTTGTGCGCACTCGTGATCACCATCGCCCATTTGGACGAACGTCGCAGCCAGCGTGAGCAGTCGCTGGAGCGGCTGGGCAGCGTCACCTCCACCCTTTCCGTGCAGTTGAACGGCAACCATGTGGACCTGCTGCGCGAGAAGTACCAGCTGCCCGGCCTGGTGATCAAAAACACACAGGATGCGTGGTACTATGTGATGCACGACCACCTGCGGAAAGCCGCCGAGAGGCTCGCATTGGAGCAACCGCTGCAAGTGCTGGCCTATGACAGCGTGCAACGGGAACTACAGGTCATCGTCACCTCTGATGTGGAACCCTCGTTCCGCACACCATGGAAAGGAGATGCCTCGGAGATCCTGGAGGTTTATGGGCAGGGTGGCCGCATACAGGGTGAGGACAAGGATGGCCGGGACCTGATCGCCTTCGATGTGATGTACAACGATGCGGGACAAGTGGCCGGGATCATCCTTGGTCGGGTGTCCAGTGCGGAAGCTGTCGCCAACGCAACCTCCGCATTGTGGCGCAACCTCGGCATTGCGGTGATCCTCTTCATCCTGGCCGGGATCGCTTTGTTCACCTCGGTGGGTCGCTGGCTCAAACGGGATGAGGATGAACACCACGCCTTGCAGGAACGCCACGCTGGCATGTCGGACAGCATCGCCTACGCGGCCAAGATCCAACGCGCCTTGGTACCGCCCCCATCCGCGTATGCCGCGTCCTTCAGCAGCGCGTTCGTGATCGACCGGCCCAAGGACATGGTGAGCGGTGACTTCCATTGGTTGCATCGCGTGGACGAGCATACCAGCTTCGTCGCCGCCGCCGATTGTACCGGTCATGGGTTGCCAGGCGCCATGATGGCGGCCATCGGCTGTTCGTTGTTGAACGAGGTGATCCCCAACCATCCCGAGAAGGATCCTGCGGAACTTCTCGCCATGATCAATACCCGCATGGTGACCACCTTGCATCAGCAAGGACGCAAGCGCGGAGCAGGGGACGGGATGGATATGGCCTTGTGCCGCGTCGATCGCCGCGCGCAGGAGATCCTGTTCGCCGGCGCCTTCAGACCCCTCTACTGGTTGCATCGCGGGCGGATCTCCGTGATCAACGGCGATCGCAAACCCATCGGTGGTTCCCACCACGAGCTCGAGCGCAGGTTCACCGTGCACCGCCTTGCCTACGAGCCGGGCGATCGCATCTACCTCTTCAGCGATGGGTATGTGGACCAGAACGGAGGTCCTGAACAGAAACGTTTCATGACCGAACGATTGCGGTCCCTGCTGGATAGACACCAGCACATGCCACTTCACGAACAGGCTGGCATGCTGGAACACGCATTCGCGGAATGGAAGGGTGACCTGGAACAGGTCGATGACGTTTGCCTGTTGGGCATCGCAGTTTGACATCGGCATGTTCGTTTCTCCAATGCCCGCCTATCTTTGAGCGGAAGGACCAGCGTAGTGTCCGAAGCAACAAGCGCATGGCAAGCAAAACAGGGCTGATCTCGCGGCTCGAGGAACTCATCGCACAAGAGGATGTCGAACAGGCATCCGAAGCGGTCGAAGCGGTAAAGGAGGCTTACGAGGCACTGGTGGCCGCAGCGCGTGGATCAGCGCAGCCCGAACCGGAGATCGCTCCCGGCGAGCACGAAACAAGTGCCGAGGATGTCAATGCACCGGTGCACATCGAATCGGCCACGCTTCAGGACGAGGAGGACAAACGTTTCAAGCAACTCCTCGATGCGTTCAACCAACGGGTGAACGACATCCGCAGGCAGAAGGCCAAGGAAGAGACGGCGAACCAAGAGGCCAAGAAGGCGCTGCTCGAAGAACTCAAGTCATTGATCACCGATGAGGAGAACATCGGCACAGCATTCAAACGTTTCGGTGATCTGCAGGAACGCTGGAAGAGCATCGGCAATGTCCCCCAGCAAGCCTACCGCGATCTGCAGAACGACTATTCGCACCTACGCGATGAGTTCTTCTACCACATCAACATCTACAAGGAACTTCGCGACCACGACCTGCGCAAGAACACGGCCCTGAAACAGGCGCTGATCAGCGACATGGAAAGTCTGGCCGCAAAGGACACTGTGAAGGATCTGGAGACACTGGTGAAGGAGTACCAGGAAAAGTGGCACATGATAGGGGCCGTGGAGCATGCCGAGTGGGAAAGCATCCGCGACCGCTTCAAGGCAGCCACGCAACAGGTCTACGATAAGATCCACGAGTACTACAAGGCGCGCCGCGCCGAACACGAGACCAACCTGCAGGCCAAGCAGGTCCTGGTGGAAAAGGTGTTACAACTGAACCTGACGCTGGAAGGTGCAGCAGTGAAGGAGTGGAAGGAACTCACCGAACAGGTGCTGGAACTTCAGAACGCCTGGAAGCACATCGGTTTCGCGACCAAGAAGGACAACGAACGCATCTGGAAGGAATTCCGCAATGCCTGCAACACCTTCTTCGATGCCAAAAAGGCCTATTTCGACAAACTGAAGGATCAGTTCAAGGAGGCTCGCGAGCGAAAGCAGGCGTTGCTTGAGGAAGCCATCGCACTGAAGGACAGTACCGAATGGAAACGCAGTGCCGACAAGTTGAAGGTGCTGCAACAGCAATGGAAGGAGGCGGGCAGCGCCGGGCCCCGCGATGAGAACAAGTTATGGACGCGCTTCCGCGAAGCCTGCGACCACTTCTTCCGATCCCGCAAAGCGGCGTATGCCCAGTTGGATGCCGAGCAGGCCGACAATGTCAAACAAAAGGAAGACCTGTTGACCGAATTGGAAACGTTCCAATTGAGTGGTGAGCGTAGCGTGGATCTGGCCGCATTGAAGTCCTTCTCCCAGCGTTGGATGGACTCCGGTCGCGTGTCGCCCAAGCACTATGAGGCACTGAACGAACGGTACCGTGCCGCATTGGATGCCCATTATGGCAAGATCAAGATGGAAGGCGACGAACGCCGAAAGATCCAATTCCGGGACCACGTGGAGACCTTGAAGAGTGCACCCGATCCCAAGGAGCGCATCGAGAAGGAGAGCAAATTCATCAAACGCAAGATCGAGGAGATCGAGGTGGAGAAGCGACGCATGGAGGACAGCATGGGCATGTTCAGCTTCAAAAGCGCGAATGGGGTGGCCATGAAGAAAGAGATCGAGGAGAAGATCGAAAAACTGGGCCGTGATGTGGAGCGACTGCGCGGTCAACACAAAGAGTTGTTGAAGGAATTGCGGTGATCGCACACTGTTCCGGAGCAACGTCGCTGGTGCGTAACTTGGCACCATGCGCATGCCCATGCTACTGCTCCCCGCCATGCTCGTGGCGGCCTGTGAGACCTCGAACACCGCCACCCCCGACCCCGACCCGATCGGACCCGATCGTACACAGTGGGCGAACGACCTCTCGGGTCTGCTTGGCGAGTGGGTCGATGAACAGGGTGAGAACGGCACCGTCTTCCATGAGCAATGGCGCAGCGACGGCGAAAAGGCGCTCCAGGGCCTGGGCTTCGTGATGTCGGGCAACGATACGATCTTCATCGAGGAACTCGCCATACGGTGGGACGACCAGGGTGTCACCTATTCGGCACGGATACCCAGCGGAGGCCAGGGCGAGTTCGTCGACTTCCGGATGAACACCGACACCACCGATCCATTGGTGTTCCTCAACCCGGATCATGACTACCCGCAGCGCATCGTCTATCGGATGCTCGACGACGGCACCTGGGAACTCCATGTGTCCGGGACCGAACCGGATGGCAGCATACGCGAGGAGCGCTACCACCTTCGCCCCCGGAACACCGATCCGCCATCAACCGGATGAACGCCATGTGGCAGGGTCGACTGAAAGGAAACGTGGGCAGGGTGTACCGCTACCTCACACCGCTCATGGCTTTCGTCCTCATTGCCATGATGTACTACTTGGGGGTGTACTCTGAACGCACCGGATTCGTGGACCAGGTCCTGGACCCGAGCATCAAGCGCATCACCCATCCGGTGCTCAACGCCTTCCGTGGCACTCCTCCCGAGGTTCTTCAACTCAACATCACGATCGATGAAGCCGAACTGGAGACATTGCATTCCATGCGGGACCAGGCCTTGCTGGAGGGATGGCTGAGCAATACGGACGCCCCGTCCATCACCTGCCGTATCACCATCGACGAGCGGGACCTGGACGCGCTGCTGAACTTCAAACCCGGGCCCGTTGAGCCCCTGCGTGGAAGGCTATGGCCTTTCCAGGTCCTACTGTTGGAAGTTGACACCCTGCTCGGCATGCAAAGCTTCGACCTAGGGCCGGTGCGGGATGCGAGCGTGATCCATGCATGGCTCTTCAACAGCAGTCTGAAACACCATGGTCTGCCATCCTTCGAACACCTGTTCTCCGATCTGCGCATCAACGGACGTGACAACGGCCTCTATGCTTTGGAGGGTGCCTTGGACAGCATGACGCTGGTGCAATGGGGTCGGGGCAATGGGCCGGTGCTGCGTTTCGACGATGGCTTGTTGGAGAGCACACGCAAAGCAACCTCACAACGTGCCTTCGAAAGTGACCCCGGACCGCAGGGTGATTGGATGAGCGCACCGGTGTCGCCCATGCGGATGTACACGATGCCCGAAAGCCCGGACGCAGCACTGCGCAGTCGGAATGCGATCCGGGCCCTGGAAGACCTGCGTGCTGGTCGGCGTAGTGCTTCCTCCGTACTGGATGGACCCATGATGGCACGTTTGCTGGCCATGGCGGACCTCTTCGGAGCACAGTATTCAACGGCGTGGTGGAACCTGCGATTCCTTGCCGACAGTACCAACGGACGGCTCCTTGCACTTCCGCACCGATCACTGGCAGGTATACCCATCAACACCATACAGGTTCTGGGCACACGACAGCAGCTTCGGTTCCCTGCGCGCAGCGGCGAATTCCATGAACGACTCTTCGGTGACAGCTTGCTGTACCTGGACTACATCGCGTACCTGGACACGTTCAGTGCGCCGGGTTGGCTGGAGGCATTCATGCAGACGGTTGAGCCGGACCTTGCAGCCCGGATCAGCGTGGTCAAAGGCGAACTGCCACAGGTGGAGTATGATCGGCGGATCATGGAGCATTGCCGCACGGTGATCCGGCAGACCCTGCGCCCCCGGGACCTGGTTCTCGCCTACCACCAAACACGCACCGGTGCACGGGATCGCATCGCGGTTGCCAACGTCCACAGTTTACCGGTGCTTGTCGTCGGCCATGTGGTCGGCACCGATACGGTCAGCCTGCCCCGCCCCATCACACTCTGGCCCCGGGAACGGGATCGCCCGATCAGCTACACCTATATACAGGTCGACCTTCCCGCCGATGAGGAAGGCCCGCTCCATCTGGTTGTACATGTGCTGGGTTTGAACGACAGCAGGCATGTCACCGTGCGCGCATGGAGCACCTTTTCCGCCAACTGAACAGCGTATCGGGAATCGCTACATTCGTCCGTTGACCTGACCAAAATCACACATTCATGAGTATGATCAAGGAGTTCAAGGAGTTCGCGATGAAAGGCAATGTCGTGGACATGGCCGTCGGTATCATCATCGGCGGCGCGTTCGGCAAGATCATTTCCTCGTTGGTCAGCGACGTGATCATGCCGCCCATCGGCTTGCTCATGGGCGGTGTGGACTTCTCCGAACTGGCGGTCGTATTGAAAGAAGCTGAAGGGGAGGTGGCTGCGGTCACCATCAACTATGGTGTCTTCCTGATGACCGTGATCGACTTCGTGATCATCGCCATGGCCATATTCATGGTCGTGAAGGGAATGAACCGCATGCAGCGGAAAAAGGACGCCGACCCCGCTCCTGCTCCGGCCGTGCTCAGCACTACGGAACAACTGTTGACGGAGATCCGGGACTCGCTGAAACGGTAGGCGAAGCTTTGCCGGTGCGTTCGGCCCAGGCCCATCGGGTTCAACGCAAACTGCCCGTGACGGGGTCGAACACGAGTCCTTCGTGTTCGAACGCGCGGCCCAACACGCCGGAGGCAATGGCCTGGTCCGGAGTGCCGCTCCACACCTTGCGATCGTGCATGACGACGATCCGGTCGGCCAGGTCCAATGCTGTGCGCAGGTCATGTGTTGAAAGCAGTATCGCCTTTCCCAAGCGATGTGCGATCCCGTGCAGGAGCCGCATGATGCGCACACGGTTCACCAGGTCGAGGAAGGCCGTGGGTTCATCCAGCAGCAACAGCGGACTGTCCTGTGCCAGGGCACGTGCGATCATCACCTTCTGGCGTTCACCATCGCTCAGCGCGTGCATGCCCCGTTCGGATAGTTCGGTGATCCCTGTTTCGGAAAGCGCCCGGTCGATCTTATCTACGTCATCTTTGGAAAGCCTGCCCAGATGGCCCGTCCATGGTTGTCTGCCAAGCGATACCAAGGTCCGCACATCCAGCAGACCCACTTGGTCCCGGGCCGTGAGCACCACGGCGATCCGCCTTGCCCGCTCCATGGCCGACCACGCATCCAAGGGCTTTCCCCCTACCAGTACACGGCCAGCGATCGGAGGCAACAGGCCGGCCAGGGTGCGCAGGAAGGTGGATTTACCGATGCCGTTCACACCGATCAGCGCCACCAGTTCCCCGCTTCGCAACTGCAGGTCCACTTCGTTCAGCAGCGTTCCACCTCCATACCCAACGGCCAGGGCTTCGGTATGCAACAACGTGCTCATGAGGCGCGTGCCCATCTTTTCCCGCTCAGCAGCACCCATGCCACCACGGGCGCGCCCAACAGGGAAGTGACGGCGTTCAAGGGGATGACCGACTGCGCACCCGGCAGTCGTGCGATCAGGTCGCAGGCCAGGGCCAGCACCGCGCCGCACAGGATGGTGGCCGGCATCAATCGCGCATGATCACTGGTGCGGAACAGGCCACGCGCCACATGCGGGGTGGCCAGGCCCAGGAAGGCGATGGGACCGCAAAAGGCAGTGATCGTGCCGGCCAGTACGCCCGTGAGGACCATGATGGAACGGCGCACACCCGGAACGGACACCCCCAGTGTGGCCGCTGCCTCTTCACCCATAAGCAAGGCGTTGAGCGGCTTCACGAGCAGCATGGCCGACAGGATACCAAGTGATACCGGTACCGCAAGCCAGGCCAGCCGCTCCATCGGCACTCCCCCGAACGACCCCATGCCCCACAGGACGAAACCCTTCAAAGCCGTGTCCGACCCGGCAACCTGCATAACGCTGATCAATGCCGAGCATAGGTAGCCCAGCATAAGGCCGATGATCAACAGCGTGATGCCATCGCCGATACGGCGATCGGCCAGCAACACCAGGAACAAGATCGTGAATGCCCCGACCAGGGAGCCGATGACCAGTGCCGCATCGCGTGGTATCGGCAGGAAAAGCCACATGGGTTGCGCCAGCATCACAAGCGCCACGCCCAGGCTCGCTCCTGAACTGATGCCCAGGACCGATGGCCCCGCCAGGGGATTGCGGAAGAGCGTTTGCATCAGGAGGCCGCTGGCCGCGAGCCCGCCGCCTGACAAGGCTGCGGTAATGGCCTGTGGCATGCGGATCCCCTGTACGATGGCGGCATGGTGCACGTGTTCCGTAGTTCGTCCCAGCAGTGCCGATACCACTTCGGAAAATGGGACCGGCACCGATCCGAATAAGAGATGTGCCAGGAACAGCGCCGCGCCCAGTAAGGCCAACACTGCGTACGGCCACCAAGGTCCACTGCGCATGGGGGACCAAATTACCACCACCAACGGCTTCGGAACGAGTCTTGATAGGCGGTAGATTCGTAGCCTTCCCCATGCGCTTCATTTTTCTACTATTCACCGTATTTCTCCTCACCGGATGTGGGTCCATCCGGAAACAACTGCAGCAGGCAGCCGCTTATGAGCGGGAGGGTATGCACCAGGAGGCGCACGATCGCTATCATCATATCCAGAACCGCAAGCGCGGAAATGTCGAAGCGCACATCGGGATGAAACGCACGGCCCAAACCATGCTGGGCCATAAGATGCAGGAGGCATCGGGCTTGTATCTGATGCACGATCTGGCCGCAGGTGATCGACAGCGACAGGATGCACTGAACTTCAGGCAGGAGATGACCCGGAAAGGGCTCAGCCTTGAATGGGATGATGCCTTGGAACAACGGCGTCTTGAATGCCAGATGCATGAAGCTTCCGTATTGTTCGCGCAGGCCGAAAATGCATTTCGCGCTGAACGTTTCACCGAGGCTGAGGACCTTGCCAACCGATGCGTCGGCTTGGACCCCGCACACAAGGAGGCCGCCTACCTGGTGAAGCTGGCCCAGATGGAACCCCGGTATCGGCAGGGCATACGCGCACGCGAGCTGGGTCTGTGGCGCGACGCCTTCATCCAGTTCAGGTGGGTCACCGATCGTGATGCCGGCTACAAGGATGCCTGGCAGCTACAAGCCGAGGCCCGCGAACGCTCCCAATTGAGCCTGGCCTATATCCCGATCTACAACAACGTGATCTACAATGGAATGGCCTTCACCGATCCCGGCATCCTGGAGTCGCACCTGGCCGCATCGTTCAAGCAGGCCGTGCTGGATCTGAAGGACCCCTTGATCGTGTTGCTGGACCGGGACAATACCGACCGCTTGCTGGCCGAACAACAGCGCCAAATGAGCGGGGTGTACGATGACCGCTACGTGGTGGACGCCGGCAAACTGCTCGGTGCGCGCTATGTGCTCACCGCCAAGCTGCTGCGCTACGATGAATTGCTGCGACGCGAAATGGAGGTACAAGTTCAACTTTTGGACGCCGAGAACGGACGGATACACATGAGCGAGATCGTCCGGGTGAACAAGCAGGAAATTGGACGTGGCAACACGCGCAGCCAGTTG
>JBGTIB010000227.1:0-14653 GCA_041745875.1 Flavobacteriales bacterium
CGCCAGCGGCCGGATGCCCAGCACGAAGACCGGGAGGATGGCGTGCTTCCAGTTGAGGAAGGGACCGGTGAAGGGGTCCACGTCGAGGAGGTTGCCGGACATGGGGAGGCCGGTGCCGGGGAGGGAGAGGGCGTGGGTGGCCCAGGGCCAGTGGAAGAGGAGGCCGAGGAGGTAGAGGGTGAGGAGAAGGAGTGGCAAGCGGCGAGTGGGCGAGCGGCGAGTTAGTAAGTGGCGAGTGGCGAGTGGGCGAGTTGGCGAGTGGCGCGTGGGCGAGCTGGCCAGTTGTCGCGAGGCAGGAAGCAGGCGGAGGATGATCCAGAGGAGGAGGGCGATGGTGGGGAGCAGTGGCAGGGGGATGTGCTCGAACCAGACGTAACCGCCGAGCCAGGCAACGAGGACGGCGACGAAGAAGCTGGGGCCTGACATGCCGAGCGCGCTGATGCCGAGCAGGGCACTGTCCACCCAGGTGCCGTGTTTGACAGCGGACCAGGTGCCCATGGCGAGGCCGAGCACCACGGCGAACAGCATGCTGAGGACGGCGAGGATGGCGGTGTTGGGGAAGGCCTCGGCGAGGATCTCCGCCACCCCCCTCCTGCTCTGGTAACTGAAGCGCAGGTAGGGCGCTTTGAGGACCAGCAGCTTGTCGCCGCCAACTGGCAGAGCGGCGGCTACGGAATAACGTTCCGGATCGAGGTAGGCGAGGCGCTCGCGACCGGTACGTTGCATGAGCGCCAGGGGGCTGAGGTCGTTGAGGTAGAGCAGGTAGCGCGTGCCCAACGGCAGTCCCAGCCCAAGGTCCTGGCGGATGGCGGCAAGAGCCTCGGGGCTGCTGCGCTGGTCGGCCAGCATGCGGGCGGGGTCGCCGGGTTTCAGGTTGAAGATTAGGAAGACCAGGCTGACCACACCGAACAGCACGAGCAGGCCGTTGAAGAGGCGGTTGGCGAGGTAGCGGGACATTAGGTGGTTGTCGGTTGTCAGTTGACCGGAACTTGTGCGTTGGCGACGGCTCGGCGCGCTGAGGGAGGGTAGCGGGTGATGTCGGTTGTCAGTTGTCCGGCTGCAGGAGTTTGTGCGTTGGCGATCGGCTCGGCGCGTTGAGAGAGGTTGATAGGTGTTGTCGGTCACTCAGGGCGCCGGAGCAAAGGACGCCGGACAACTGACAACCGATCCCTACAACTTCTCCTGTGCCTCCTCGAACGTCGGCGTATCGTTGCCATGCCACTTGCCCATGACCACACCGTTCTTCAGCAGCATGATGCCGGGATTGGCGCGTACTGCGGTCTTGATGGTCTTTTCGTCGCACTGGAAGAAGTCGATGGCCAGTTGGTGCTGGTGTTTGAACTCCTCGATGCGGTCGAAGGTATTGGCGCTGACGCCGTACACGTACCAAGCTTGTTCGAAGGCGGTCATCGATAGTGCACGTATCGCCTCCATCTGGTCCGTATCGGCTTTCTCCACATTGTAGGCCAGTACCAGCAGCACAGGTATGGTCTCGTTCAACAGGTCATCGGTGGTATCGTAACCATCGATGTCGCTGAGGATGAAGTCCTGGATGGGCGATTCGATCCCCGCCTCGATGACCTTGGTGCGTTGCTCCACGAATTCGTAGTTCTCGTCGTCCCAAGGGTACTTGCCCGTGCTTTCATACTCGGTGACCTCGCCGGTGGACTTGTTGCGATAGCCGAGGAAGATCTGCTGCACAGGTGGTTTGCCCATGCTGCGTTTCTCGTTCAGGTCGCTGCCTATGGCGAAGGGTCGGTAGTCGCGTACGGGCAGGTGTGCAACGCACCACCAACAAAAGACCAGGGTGATCACTGCGGCCCAGCCTGCCGTGGCCCATTCAGCCGGTGGGCCGTGCAAGATCCTCTTGATGATGAGGTAACCTGTGTAAGCCACCAAGGTGAACCAAACCGGTCCTGACCAGGTGAAGATCCAACTCCACAGGGCCACCATGGCCAGCCCGAACGGCAGGAGTACCAGGTCCTGTGCGGTGGTGTTCCAACGGATGCCTTCACCCTTGAAGGATGAGATGAACAATGGAAGGATGAATATGAAGAGTATCAGGTCCTTATAGAAGCTCTCCCAGGGCGTTAAGCTGCGCCCAACGGAGCCTTTCATGGCATCGCCGAAACAGCCGCAATCGTTCACACATGTTACGCCACGGGTCACTTCCTGACCATCCACCATGATCGTATAGGTACCGCCCGGATCACAGGTGGCGGTGTACAGGGTGAGCCAGCCGAAGAAGATGGTGAGCAGCATGAGCAGGGAGGTGGTCACCTTCATGCGCCCACCGAAGAGCACGGCGAAACCCAGCACGATCTCCGCCAGACAGGCCAGGATGGCGAGGGTCAATGCCCAGGGCTCAAGGCCTGGCAGGTTCAGCGCACTTTCGGCGAAATACTCCTCCAGTTTGTAGGAGAAACCCTTCGGGTCGTTGGCTTTGATCAGGCCACTGACGATAAAGAGCGGGCCGACGATGAGGCGGGATATCAACAGGAGGATGCGCATGAGGATGGGCTATGGATGCGACGAAAGTAGGTGGCGAGGGGCTGGTCCCCAACCGCATTAACAAGCCTTTTGCACGCGATCGCTATGCTGGGCCGCCTTGGATGCGCAACAGTTACCGGGGTTGCGCGCCGGGTTCCGATGCCGAGGTGCGTATAGCCAGTTCCTCCCGACGTGCCTGCAGTTCGGCCATCAAGCGCTCCAGTGGGCCGTGGATGCGTGCCTCGTACTGCTCATTCCACGCGATCACACCGGTCATGGGTGTGAAGCGGGCGATGCCCAAGGGCATATCGAAGAAGGACAGGTCCAGCGCATGAACCGTCTCGAACAGGGTCATTTCAACCTCCAGGTCAACCACCCGTCCATCGCCCTCCCATTCGGGCCCGTGGGTATCGACCGCATAGCATTTGGTCACACGCCCAGGCATGCTGAACCGTATGACATAGCTGGCATTGTTGTCGAGGCGCGCACTGTAGCGACCGTTGGCGGTGGTATGTGATGCTTGTTGAACCACACCGTTCTTGTAGATCCGAACGAACACCGCCGTTAAAGGCTCGCGCGTCGCAAGATCCGTCACGGTGCCATACACCCGTAGCTGCGCCGCGAAGCCCCATGTGCTGGAGGCCAGAAGAAGCGTGGTCAGTGCGAGTCGGTGAAGCATGTCGTCTTTGGGCGGGGCGCGAAACTAGGTCGACCACCACGGCGGATCCAAGGCTGAGATCTGCTCATTTCGGACACTTTTCAACCGACATTTGTGGAAAGCGGTCGTGCCGGATCCATCCGTGCGGACAGCGCGATCATCGGCTTCAGCGTGCGTAACTTCACCACCGTCCCTTCCAAACACCGCCCATGCTCCACATCCCAGCTGCTGCCGGTCTTGTCGTGTTCCTCACGTGCACCTTCACACCGGTTCAGGCACAGATCGACCGCCGGCTGGAGGCGATCCAGTTGATCCAGCAAGGGGACATGGCCTTGCGGCTGGGTAATTCCGAGCAGGCCTACTTCCATTACACCAACGCCATCCAGCTGGATCAGTCCTTCGCCGACCCCTATGTGAAGCGGGCGTCGCTGCTGCAGCGGACGGGACGTTACAACGAGGCGGTGGTTGACATGGACAAGGCCATGCAGCTCAATCCGATGAGCGAATACATCCACGACCGGCGGGCCAAATTGAGGATCCTGGTCAGTGACTACAAGGGTGCGGAGGACGATATCCGGAAAGCGCAGGCATTGGCGCCTTACAACGATGTGCTGCGCAAGGAAAGGGTGGACGAATGGCTGGACCTGGGGCGACCGGACATGGCCCTGCAGGAGTTGGATACCCTGCTGGCCGCCCATCCGAAGGACACCCTGTTCTTGCTGAAGAAGGGTTTTGCCCAGTTGCGCATGGACCGGTTCCCAGAGGCCATGGTCATCGCCGATTCCGTGTTGCGCTCCTCGCCACGATCAGTGTATGCGCTGCATTTGAAAGGGCTTGTCTTGTTGGAACAGGGCGAATATTTTGCGGCCAGCCTGGTCTTCGATGCCGCCGTGGAACAGGCGCCGCACCTGGCACTGGCTTGGTACAATAGAGGTGTGGCCAAACGCGCTCTGGGCTTGTTCGACGATGCCCTGTTCGACATGGACATGGCCGTGGCACTTGGACAGGACAGACATCGCTTCCGTTTCAATCGCGCGTTGGTGCGCAAGGAACTGGGTGACCTGGAAGGTGCCCTGGAGGATTATGATCACCTGCTGAAGGAAGATCCCGGGTCGGTGGAGGCGCTGTACAACCGATCCTTCACCCTGAAGCACCTGGGCGATCACGGCGGTGCCATGCTCGATGCGGAGGCGGCCATTGAGAGCACCCCGAACGACCCCCAGGTCTGGACGCTGAAAGGTGACCTGCACATGATGTTCGCCGAATACCCGGAAGCGATCGAACACTACTCGCGCGCCATCACCCTTTCACCCGATGCGTCCAAACACCACTACGACCGTGGGCTGGCCTTTCTGATGAGCTACCAGTTGCTCCAGGGTTGCACCGACCTGGAACGCAGCATGAAGCTCGGCTTTCCGAAGGCGGAGGAAGCCCTAGGCTATTTCTGCAGTTTCTGAGGAATACGACCCGGGCACCTGTGCTTTTCGGGCGGATCATCCACGAGACACGTGCACACACCCCTACCCCTTCGGGTCCTCATCCATCTGGATCATGGCGAAGACGGCGTAGTTCACGATGTCCAGGAAATTGGCGTCGATCCCTTCGCTCACCTGGGTGACGCCCTGGTTGTCCTCGATCTGTTTGATGCGCAGAAGCTTCATCAGGATCAGGTCGACCAGTGAACTCACCCGCATGCTGCGCCAGGCCTCACCGTAGTCGTGGTTCTTGCGCGTCATCAGATCGCGGGCGTGGTGGATGCGCGCCAGCACCAGCTTCGTGGCTTCTTCGGCATCCAGATCCGGGCTTTCCACCACCCCCCGCTCCAGCTGCACCAAAGCCATGGCTGCGTAGTTGATGATGCCGATAAGCTCTGGGCGGATGCCTTCACCCACCTTGCTCTCCCCCACTTGTTGCAAGGTGCGGATACGTTGGGCCTTGATCATGATCTGGTCCGTGAGGGAGGGCACCCGGAGGATGCGCCACGCCGTGCCATAATCCTGCGCTTTCCGGGCGAAGAGACCGATGCACTCGGCGATCACGGCATCGAATTGTTGCAAGGTCTTGTCCATGCCTGTCGGAAGCGGCAACTTCGGCCCCTGATGGAGCGCGGCGAAGATAACGGGAACACCGGGGCGTCATGGCGGATCGGTGATCGCCTGTTCCATCCACGCTTTCCCATGGTGATGGGCATCCTCAACGCCACACCCGACTCGTTCCATGCGGGCAGCCGGGTGGATGTGGGTGCTGCCGTGGAGCGTGCTGCGGAAATGCTGCAAGCGGGAGCCGGGGTGCTGGACATCGGAGGGATGAGCACACGGCCAGGGGCAGCCGAGGTCCCCGAGGAGGAGGAGCTACGTCGCTGCATACCGGTGTTGGAGGCCATCCACCGGCAATTTCCGCATGCCCTGCTCAGCATCGACACCTACCGTTCCGCGGTGGCCCGCCGTGCGGTGGAAGCAGGAGCCGGTCTGGTGAACGACATCGGTGCGGGCCTGCTCGATGAGGACATGCTGGCCACCGTGGCGGCACTGGGAGTGCCCTATGTCCTGATGCACATGCAAGGCACACCGGCCACCATGCAACAGGCACCCAACTACAGCGATGTGGTCGCCGAGGTCACCCATTTCCTCTCCGAACGCATGGCCGCGACCCATGCCGCAGGTATCGCCGATGTGCTCATCGACCCGGGCTTCGGTTTTGGGAAGACCACGGCCCACAACCATGCACTGCTCCATGGACTGGGCCGCATCACCGCGCTGGAGGCTCCGGTGGTGGTGGGTTTTTCGCGGAAGCGCATGATCAACGAAGTGTTGGGCATCACCGCTGCTGAAGCGCTCAATGGAACAACCGTCCTGAATACCATGGCGTTGATGCAGGGAGCAGCGATCCTGCGCGTGCATGACGTACGTGAGGCGGTCCAGGCCGTGAAGCTGGTGGGAGCCCACCCGGAGGCACGATGAACCCCGTTCAGAAATGCACCACGCCACGTCTTCCTCGCTGGCGGAGCTTCATGCGTTCGGTCCGTCGGGCCTTGTCGATAGCGGCCAATTCACGCTCGTACGCGATCATCAGGCGCTGTAGGGCGGTACGCCGCGCCGTGGTATAGTCCACGTTCCAGAACATGTTGCGCACCGAATGCTTGTACTCCGCGAGACCCACCGGTTCGTTCAGCAGGCTGAAATCGAAACCATCGATCCAGCGGAATAGCGTCATCTGCAGGTCCATCTCGTAGAACGGCACATCGGGGAAGAGCGGGATCTCACGTGCATCGATGCGCACGAACTTGGTGACCATGTTCTCCTGGTGGAACCAGATGAGGTAGTCGTAGCCCCGTTCCAGGTAAAGTTCGTAGCGACCGTTGCGTTGGGTGAACACCGTTTCCCGTTCCACACTGTCCTTCACCAGGCGGACCTGCACACCCCGCATCGGGTCACCCGAAAAGTGTTCCGTGACCAGCCCAGATAGCTGGATATGGAACGCACATACCGACGAAGGTGCGAACGGGACCAGTAGGATACCGATCAACGCCGCGAAGTACATGCGTGGGATCACAGGCGCGAAACTAAGCTGTTCAGGAACCTGCGCTCCGGACGGGAGCGTCACACTTTCCACAGGGAACCGCTGAAGAAGGTTCGGATGGTCGTGGAACCCTACCCATGCTTAACATGGGCTTCACATCACGCGCTGGTCCCCGGCTAACTTCGCGGCCCGATGAGCGACCCCCTGGCTCCCACCCGTTTGCGCGCCAAACGGACATTGCGCATCACCCTGGGCTGGGTGGTGGCGGGTTTTCTGGCGGCCCTGTTCGAGCACAACATCCTGAACGATAATGGCGTGGGGACAAGTTTGATGGACCGCTTTGACAAGTGGTTCATCACTTCCCTGGGTGCCGGTCTTTTCGGCGGTGGCATCTACATTTTCCTGTTGCGCGACCGTCTCCGGCGCCACGCTTATCTCCGTGCATTCGGTATCATGGCAGCTCTCATGCTGTTGGTGGTGGCGCTGCTGGGCGCCTGGTTGCCTGCATCCTTGGAGCCAGGTCCTACTTCGTTCCCCCGTGTGATCGACGAGTTCCTCAGCCTGCGCTTCCTGGGTCAATATCTGTATTGGACACTGCTCATGGGTTTCAGCATGCTCATGGTCCGCCTCAACGACCAGTACGGGAGCGGTGGCATCAGCTACCTCACCGGCCGTTACCACAAGCCCCGCCAGGAGATGCGCATCTTCATGTTCCTGGACATGCGGTCATCCACCACGATCGCCGAGCAGATCGGGCATGTGAAGTACTTCCAACTGCTGCACGAACTGTACTCCGAGATCACCGATCCGATCATGTACTCCCGTGGGGAGATCTACCAGTACGTTGGGGACGAGATCAGTGTAAGCTGGCCCCTTCGACGGGGCGTGGCACGGCAGCGCTGTATCCGCTGTTTTCTGGACATCAGGAAGCGAATGGAACGGCGTGCTGCACATTACAAGGCGCGGTACGGACTGGTCCCTGTTTTCAAGGCCGGGTTCCATTACGGACCGGTGACCACCGGAGAGGTCGGTGTGGTGAAGCGCGAACGCATCTACAGCGGCGATGTGGTGAACACGGCCGCACGCATCCAGAACAGCTGCAATGCACTGGGTGTGGACAACCTGCTTTCGAAGGAACTGGTGGATGTGCTGCACCTTCCGGAGCGGTACAGGTTGCGCGGCGTGGGTGGCATTGCCCTGCGCGGAAAGAGCCAGGCCATGGAACTGTTCACCATCGAACACGGTGATGCGGTCACCCCGATCGATCACGCGGCGGGAACGGTCCTTCAGAAGAGGTAGGAACGCCGGCCCCGGATCACCGTCACCGGTCCTGAGGGTGAGGTGTACAGGATGGCATCGCCATACATCTTGAACCCATCTATCGCGTGCTCCTTGCCAGGACGCTCACGTTCTCCCTGGTCGATGCTACGAAGGGTCCGATTGATGTCCAGATATACCAAGCGGCCACCATGCACCTCCCACTGTTCCGGGATATAGGGTTCCACCATCACAGGCACACGACCATCGTAGAGCATCAAATGCCCCTCTTGGAGGTAGAGCAACAGGCTGTCGCGCACCCAGTATTCCGAAGGCATTGTCTCCGTCAGGGTATGCGATCCATGGCGGTCGTAGCACCTCAAGCGGCCATAGGCGTCCACGAAGGCCAGCAGCCCCTTTCCGGCTTGCATGCTGCGTGGTTTTCGGTCGCTCAGGAAGGAGGTTCCGTTCCGCTGCCAGAGACGCATTTCCTGCAAATGTTCGTCCCAGTAGGCCACCATGTCGCTCCCCGGTTCCACGCTTCCCATGCCGACACTGTCGCATGGTTCCAGCACCTCACCTTGGTGGAACAGGCGGATCCGTTGTGCTTCAGGGTCCAGGATGATGACCGTGTTGCCTCCCAATAGCCATTGGGGCATGTCGCCGTCCTCCTCGATCGTCGTAAGGGTGTGGACCTTTCCGCGCCACACCACATTCAGCGCTTGCTGTGAACTGTCGTGAAAGACCACCAAACTGTCCGAGACGGAGAAGTCGCTTACCCCGGTGGCCACAAGGGCGGCCTTTTCGTCGCGGAGCATCAGCAGCGAGTCGCGCCGCAGCCACGCCAATTGGTTGCCCGCCTGCTTCATGGCACCGAAGTTCCCTGCATCAAGCCTGTTCAATCGTCTGTCGGCCGCCACGAAGATCTTCAGGTCCCCATCATGGTCCTGGTAGACCAGGCATCCCTCCATGGGATATACCGCACGGGGCGGGCGTGGTTCGATCTTCTCGAATCGACCATTGGCGTGCACCACGAAGCGCCCCGCCTCTGTTGTGATCGGGACGGGTACCTGCCCGCACAACAAGGTGGTGCAAGCGAACAGGAGAACAATGGACATCGCTCTCATGGGGCTCACAACTCTTTGCGCAGGCGTGATACTTCATGGACGGTGACGGCACGCCGACGACCCTTGACCGGCACGGTGTGTTGGGGACCTAATGCGAAGCGCTTCGAGGCGCTGGGTATCCGGTCCATCAATGCCGTCGAAGCCAGCAGGTCCGCTTTCATCGTTTTGGCCAGACCGAGCATGCGCGACACGCTGTTCATCACATCGCCACTGAGGTCGATGGCGCGTTTGATGTGGCCTATCTGGGCGATGATGACCCTGCCACCATGGACCGCCGCTCGGTAACGGGGCACCGTTCCGAACTCCCGGATCAACTCCTCGCGGTGCTCTTCGATACGCTCGGTGATATCGAAGTATAGGTCCAGGCAATTCTCGTATCGGGTACCGATCCGCATGGGCCAGGTGAAGATGACCTCATCGCCCACGTACTTGTGGATCTCGGCTTCGTTGCGCAACACCGCATCGGTCATCAGCGAGTAGGTCACGTTCAGGAAACGATAGTACAGCATGTCGCCCATGCGCTCGGCCAGGCCGGTACTGTCCACAAGGTCCATGGTAAGCACGATACGTTCCTCATCCTTGGGTTTCTCGTAGCGTCCCAGCAGGAATCCGAAGAACATTCTGCGGCCCATGAGTTCCTCCACTTGCACCACCAGGATCGCAATGGATGTCACCACCACCACCCGCAACACGAGTTGGTAGAATTGCGCCATCATGAAGATGTCGGCCACGCGGAACGGTTGTTCACCGGACAGCAACAGCATGCGATCGCTGTTGCCGAGGAAAGCCACGGCAATAAGGGCGATGGTGAGCAGGTTCACCAGGAGCACCTTTCCCAGGAACTGAAGTGGTATGACCAGGGATCGGAAGCGCCGTCCAAAGAGGAATTCCTCCAGGATGCCCGTCCACAATCCCAGCAGCATCCAGGCGAGCAACAAAATATTCACCGGATCGCCACTGAAAAGGGTGAAGACCCATGCCACCACCATGGTCACCACGGCGTACTTGACGACCTTACGAAGCTTGTATCTGGTGATGGCGATCACGATGGTCCGAACTGCAAAGGGCCGCGAAATTAGCGTGAATACGACGGCACACATGGACACGCCTCCGGATGGCATACCCTTCCCCGCCTGTCGGTGACGAGGGGAAGTCGCTCCGGGAAGTCCGGGACGGTCCGTGCAGTGTGCTCGATGTTCATGACCACCATCTTTGCGGCATGGCGTTATGGGGTTGGCGGCGGGTTTTGAGTTGGATACGGCCTGTGCCGGTGGAGGAGGTCCTGGGGCAACACGGTGTCCTTACGGTCCGTTGGGAACAGGGTCGCAAGGTCTTGAACAGCGCATATGCCAACCAGAGTTTCGGGAGCCTGCACCGGATGTGGCGCGTCGTTCTCCAGGGACTGGATCTCGGTACCGTGCGATCCGGGAACATACTGTTACTGGGTTTGGGCGGGGGCAGTGTGATCCATATCATTCGGAACGAATTGGGAATGACTTCGCCCATTACAGCAGTGGAGGTCGACCCGATCATGGTGGAATTGGCCAACCGGCATTTCGGATTGGTCGATCAACACAATGTTGTGGTGTTGTTAGGCGATGCCACGATCCAGGTGCATGCACTTGTCGCGCGTTTCGATCTTATCGTGGTGGACCTTTTCGATGATCTGGACCTCGCACGGGGCGTCGATGGCCGAACCTTCGTCCATGGTTTGCGGGATCGGTGTGCGGAGGGGGGGGTCGTATATTTCAATACCGTCGCGTATGATCGATCGAGCGACGTTCGTTGTCAGCGTGTACACGACCATCTGGTAAATGTGTTCAATGCGGTGGAAGAACTTCGTGTGGAAGAGATCAACAGAGTGTTCATAGCGCGTTGATGACCGATGCAACCACCATGGCGCCGTATGCGTCATTGGTCCGAAATTTGTCCCGTCGCGTACGCTCCCGGTTTGTCCATATCCCTCCCTCATAACACGCTGCCGGTCCGGTATTGTGCAGGCATCGTTGCGGTGCTGCTGAGCGGTGCGCTCGCGGCGCAAGGTGTCTGTTCCATCACGCTTGGCCCGGACCAGGTGATCTGCCAGGGACAGAACGCACTGCTCCAAGGTCCTCCAGGATTCGCCAATTATCAGTGGAGCAATGGTGCGATCACGCAGAACACCGTGGTCGGCACGGCCGGCACCTACACCTGCCAGGTGAGCTATCCCAGTGGTCAGTTGGTCACGAACGGAAACTTCGACCAGGGAAATACGGGGTTCAGCACGGACTTCACCTACAACACGAACCTGAATCTCGGTGATGGGCATTATTGGGTGGGCACCAATGCAGCGAGCCATCATCCCAATTTCTTCGGCACCGGCACCGGCAACTTCATGATCGTGAATGCGGGATGGGCCGCCGCGTTGTTCATGGTCTGGTGCCAGGATGTCACCGTGTGCCCGAACCAGACCTACACGTTGTCCTACAGGGCACGCACGGTTTCCAACTCCACACCAGCCCGATTGCAGTGGTGGATCAACGGTGCCCCCGTGGGTCCTGAAGTGAACCTCCCCGCCTATGGAACGGGTTGGCAGCAGATCGATCAGGTATGGACGTCACCGGCCGTGGCCACCACCGCCACCATTTGCCTGCGTGCCATGAGCGGTGAAGGTGCGGGCAACGACTTCGGGCTGGACGATATTTCCATGAGCGGTACGATCGTCCTCACCGATGACATCGTGGTGGATGTCACACCCCTCCCGGTCGTCGATCTGGGACCCACGCAAACGCTTTGCTCCGGGGAAACGGCCCTGTTGGATGCCACCGTGCCCGGAGGTAGCTATTTATGGCAGGACAATAGCACCAACGCGACCTATACCGTGAACAGTGCCGGGAACTACAGTGTGGTGGTGACGGCCAATGGCTGTAGCAACACGGACCAGGTCACGGTGAACTACAACCCGCTTCCGGTGGTGGATCTGGGTGCGGATCAGACCCTTTGTGCCGGGGATCAAGTCGTGCTGAACGCCACCATCCCCGGCGCTACGTATCTCTGGCAGGACGGGAGTACTGGGCCCACCTTCACCGTCTCAGGGCCTGGCACCTACTCGGTCGATGTGCTGTTGAACGGCTGCTCCGCGAGTGATGCGGTGGACATCAATTACAACCCACTTCCGGTGGTGGATCTGGGGCCCGATCAAACCGTGTGTGCGGGGGATCAGGTCGTTCTGGATGCCACTGTTGCAGGTGCCACTTACCTCTGGCAGGACGGGAGTACCGACCCCACTTTCACGGTCACAGGACCCGGCAATTACAATGTGGTGGTGGTGCTCAACGGTTGCACCGCGATCGATGCCGTCAATTTCGATTTCAACCCCTTGCCGCTGGTCGATCTTGGTGGTGACCAGTTCTTATGTGCGGGTGAGCAAGTGATACTGGACGCCACCGTACCGGGCGCCACGTACCTCTGGCAGGATGGAAGTACGGCCCCCAGCTTCACCGTCTCAGGGCCAGGCAACTACGCTGTCGATGTGCTGCTGAACGGTTGCAGCACGAGCGATGCGGTGAACATCAACTACAACCCATTGCCGGTGGTTGACCTCGGCGATGACCAGACGCAGTGTGCCGATGCCCCCGTGACGCTGGACGCCACCGTGCCGGGTGCCACGTACCTCTGGCAGGATGGAAGTGCCGATGCCACCTTCACGACCGCCACCAGCGGCACCTACGACGTGGAGGTATTCCTGAACGGCTGTTCGTCCACGGACCAGGTGGAGCTGACCTTCATCCCCTTGCCCGTGGTGGACCTTGGGCCCGATCAGAGTGTATGCCCAGGGACCGATGTGATCCTGAACGCCTTCGTTCCCGGTGCCACCTACCTCTGGCAGGACAACAGTACCGGCGCCGGTTTCACGGCGACATCGCCTGGAACCTACAGTGTTTCCGTGACCGCGAACGGGTGCAGCGCCAGCGATGCCATGGAGGTCTTCCATTTTGCCCTTCCACCTGTGAACCTGGGCGCCGATGTGACCATTTGTGCAGGAAGTTCCACCACGCTGAACGCAAATGTGTTTGGGGCGACCTATCTCTGGAACACCGGCGCCGCCACGCAAACGATCTCGACCAATACGGCCGGGACCTACTGGGTGGATGTCACGCAGAACGGCTGTGCCGCACGGGATTCGATCATCGTGAACGTGACCCCGCTGCCCGTGGTGGACCTGGGCCCGGACCCTTCGGTCTGTCCTGGAGATCTGGCTGTTTTGGATGCCACCTATCCGGGTGCTACTTATGTGTGGAATACGGGCGCCACTTCGGCGACCATCACAGTCGGTCCTGGCAATTACCTGGTACAGGTAAGCGTGAACGGATGCAGCACCCCCGGATCCGTTGCCGTGTTGGCCCTGCCACCCGCACAGGTCGACCTTGGGAACGACACCACGCTGTGCCCCGGGGACCAACTGGTCCTCGACGCTACACAGGCCGGGGCCGATCATGTGTGGCAGGATGGTAGCACCAACGCCACGTTCACAGTGTCGTCGGATGGAAATTACAGTGTGACCCTTACGGACGCGAACGGGTGCGTGGCCACCGATGCCATCGATGTGAGCTATTTCGCAACGCAGCCAGTGGACCTTGGTCCCGATGTATCGATCTGCGCTGGCGACCAGTTGGTGCTGGATGCCACCGTGCCCGGGGCCGGTTATCTGTGGAGCACCGGGGCTGTAACTCCCACCATAGCGGTGACACAGAGCGGGGTCATAAGTGTGACCGTGACACAGGGTGCCTGCCAGCAGAGCGATGCGATCGACGTGCAAGTGGTGAACGCTCCCGTGGTCGACCTGGGGCCCGATGTCACATTGTGCCCAGGAGAGCAGATGATCCTGGATGCCACGGCAGCCGGTGTGACCTATCTGTGGAGCACGGGTGCCATAAGCCCCACCATTACGGTTTCACTGGGCGGGACCTATGATGTGACGTTGACCAATGCTGCGGGTTGCACCGCTACCGATGTTGTCAGCGTGGTCATTGCGAGTCCCGGTGCCGTGGACCTCGGATCGGATATCATCCTATGCGCAGGTGAAAGTGCGACACTGGACGCCACGCTTCCCGGCGCCACTTATACGTGGAGCAACGGAGCCATCACCCCCACCCTCTCGGTTACGACGGCAGGTACCTACTGGGTGGAAGTGGCGCAAGGACTGTGCAGCGTAAGCGATACGGTGACGGTAGCGGTCTTGCCCGTGCCGCAGGTCGACCTGGGCACCGACCTTACCCTATGCGACGGTGAAAGTGTGATCCTCGATGCCACCTGGCCCGGCGCCGATCATTTGTGGAGCACTGGTGAAAGCACACCGACCATCACCGTCAGCACAGCAGGCACCTACGATGTGATCGTCGATCTGGATGGTTGCATCGCCACGGACATCATTGCCGTGGCCGTGATCACCACGAACTCCCTGAACCTGGGTGGTGATCAGACGATCTGTGCGGGGGACCAGGTCCTTTTGGACGCCACCACGCCGGGATCCACCTATACCTGGAGCACGGGCGATATCACGCCCACACTTACCGTGAGCACCAGCGGCACCTCCTGGGTGGAAGTGGCGCAAGGACTGTGC
>JBGTIB010000228.1:0-3765 GCA_041745875.1 Flavobacteriales bacterium
GACCGCAGAGCGAGCCAGCAGCCAGCGGCCAGCGGCCAAGGGCCAGCATTTTCCTCGGCCTCCACAACATCAAGTCCCTCGACACCGCCACCGCCGACCGCATCCTTATCGAGCGCCAACGAAACGGTCCATTTATCGATCTGCCTGACTTGCTAAAGCGCGTGCCCATCGGCGTGGAACAGGCACGTACGTTGATCCGCGTGGGCGCACTGCGCTTCACCGGAAAGAGCAAACCGCAACTGCTTTGGGACCTGACGCTGCTACACCCCGGATCGAAGACCACCGCTCGCGAACCCGACCTCTTCATCACCAAAGCACCCGAGACGAAGCTTCCCGAACTGCAACACTTCGACCTGAGCGATGCCTACGACGAACTGGAGCTACTGGGCTTCCCGTTGTGCGATCCGTTCTTGTTGGTGGAATGCCGATCAGATGATCAGATGATCGGACGATCAGAAAATGGGAATGCCTACGCAGATGGTGAATGGTCAGTGGGGAATGGCGAATGGGAAAATACCCGTGGCAACAGCGGCCGCTCACTGGTGGTCGATACCGTGCCCTCCATTCGCCATTCACCAACTCCCATTCACCCTGACACTTCCACCAACTGCCAACCCTCAACCGTTCAACCTTCAACCCACAACCGGCTACCTCCCATCCTCGCCCGCGACATGCTCCGCCACATCGGGAAGCGCGTTTCCATGCTCGGCTATGTGGTGCATGTGAAACCCACGAAGACCGGCACCGGCGAGCGCATGAGCTTCGGAAGTTTCATCGATCAGGCGGGTGACTTCTGGGACAGCACGCAGTTCCCCTCCGTGGAAGCGAAGTACCCCTTCCGGGGCCGTGGGGTGTACCGTCTAACCGGCAAGGTGGAGGAGGAATTCGGGCACTGTTCCTTGAGCGTGGAACATGTGGAGAAACTGCCATGGAAACAGGACCCGCGTTACGGCTCAAGCTGAGTCCGAACCGTTCGTCACAAAATGATCACAAAACCTTCCTGAAGAACGTCATGACCAGGAACCAACGAACACAAGCTCATGCACAAGACCTCTACCCTTCTTTTCATGGCCATCGGCACGGCCCTCGGCGCACAAACGATCACCACCACCGGGAGTTTCACTTTCTCACCGGAACTGCTGACCATAGAGGCCGGCACCGACATCACGGTCACCGTCGGACCGGGCCATACGATGACCGAAGTGGATGAAGCTGTCTGGAACAGCAATGGCACCACGCCCAATGGAGGATTCAATTTCAGTTCGGGGAACCATGTGCTGAGCCTGCCGACACCGGGAACCTACTACTACGTTTGCCAACCCCACGGATCCATGGGCATGAAAGGGCGCATCATCGTGGAGACCAATACCAGCGTGACGGAGAACACGGACAATGGCATTTTCCAACTCTTCCCGAACCCGGCGAATACCGATATCACAGTGACCCTCGATGGCTCACCCGGCATGGTACTTCGGCTGCTGGATATGCAGGGACGTGAAGTGCTGCAACATCGACTGGTCGGGAATGACCGCATCGGCATCGCTCATCTTTCGAAAGGCAACTATACCGCCCTGTTACAGAATGCCAGTGGCGCTTCGGTAGCGCGCCGTCAGCTGACCATCACGCGCTGATCAGCAGTCGTTCATTGAGCGGGGAACTACCTTGGACCCTCCAAGGCATGTTCCCCCTCATCGTTTCCGGCCTTTTCAATTACCTGCTGCTCACCATGGCGGGTATCCTGGTGATCGTGAACCCGCTGACCACGGCCTTTGTTTTTCTCGCATTGGTCCCGGATGCAGAAGTGGAGGAACGCCGCGCCATTGCCAGGAAAGCCACGCTTACCGCGACCGGCATACTCGTGACCTTCGCGCTGATGGGCGGTGTGATCTTCCACATCTTCGGGATCACGTTGCACGCCTTCCGCATTGCGGGTGGCATCATTCTTTTCGGTATCGCCATGGGCATGTTGGGCCTTCGCAATGAGCACAAAAAGATCATTGGCACCGAACGCCAGGATGTGTCCATCATCCCGCTCGCTATCCCATTCATCAGTGGACCGGGCAGCATCGCCACGGTGATGATGCTCGTTTCCGAAGCGCCCTCGATCTGGCACACCGCATTGCTCTATCTCGCGATCATCATCACCACCATGCTTACCTATTTCGCCATGGTGAACTCGCGCCATCTGGTGCGTTACATCGGTGAGACCGGTCGGCAGGTGATCACCCGACTCTTCGGATTGATCCTCGCCGTGCTGGCCGTGCAGTTCGTGATCAACGGGATCGTGGACCTGTTGCATGAACAGCTGCCGGACATGATCCGGCGGTGAGTGACCACCTCACTCCACCTCGTCCCACCACCGCTCGCTTAGCGCCATGTCCGGCCCGTTCACGATGCGTCCGATGCGCGGTGTGAGTACGGCAACTCCAAGTTCAGCAGCCTTCTCGCTCAACCGTTCAACGGGTTCCTTCCACGGGTGCATCGCCAGACTGAACTTGCCCCAATGCAAAGGCATCAGGACCTTCGCCTTCACATCCAGTGCGGCTTGTGCCGTCTCTTCGGGCATCATGTGGATCTCCGCCCAACGCGTGTTGTATGCGCCGCATTCGAGCAGGGCAAGTTCGAAGGGACCGAAGCGCTCACCGACTTCCTTGAAGGTGGGCGAATAGCCCGAATCGGCACCGAAGTAGACCTTCTTGCTGCGCCCTTCGATGACCCACGCACCCCATAGTGTACTGAAGCGGTTGGTCATTCCGCGACCGGTGAAGTGCCGCGCTGGTGTGAGTGTGAGCTGCACACCTTCGACCACCAGGCCCTCCCACCAGTCATGCTCTGTGATCTGCGCCGCAGGAACGCCCCAATGCTCCAAGTGTACACCGGCGCCCAGGGGCATCACCCAGCGCTGCACCTTGTCCTTCAATTGCAACACCGTCACATGATCCAGGTGATCGTAGTGATCATGGGAGAGCAGCACGACATCCACTTTCGGCAGCATCTCCACGGTCATGTGTTGCTGGTAATTGAAGCGTTTCGGTCCCATGAAGGAAAAGGTGGATGCACGTTCGCCGAAGACCGGATCGCAGAGGAAGGTGATACCATCCACTTTGATCAGCACCGATGAATGCCCGAACCACGATACCGCAATGGACGTGTCCGGCACCACATCCCATGCATCACGATCGAAGGGCACGATAGGAATGGTGTCCTTCGGTTCCCTCCCGTCACCCCCTTTCATGAACTCCCACATCACCTTCGCCATGTCGCCAATGGGCATGTTCATGTTGGTCTCCACCACGTTGTGGAACCTGCCCGCTCGGTAGTTGGGTGAGGCCTGGATGCGAGCGAGTCGCTCACCAGTAGGGTTGCTACCGACAATGGGCGCGAAGCGGAAGTAGAGCACCAGCGCAATACCAAGCGCCACAACAGCGCCCAAAAGGATCCAGAGGAACATGCGGAAGGTCTTCAATGACGGAACAGGAAAGGTGCGGTACAAAGGTCCGCTCCTTCCCTGCTCGATCCACGGCCGCATGAACCAACTGACGACCGTTCGTGGAATGCTCTACCTGTACTTCACCGCACCCTGTGCCATCAGTTGATCGATGTCGTTGTTGATGCTGAGGATCAACAATGATGTGGCGGTGCAGAACACCGGGCTGGTGATGCAGTGGTGTCCCTGCCAGCTTCCGTCGTTGTTCTGGATGGCCAGCAATCGGTCGGTCGTGGCGCCGTACCAATTGCGCCAGCCATTGTCCTTGGCGATGATCA
>JBGTIB010000229.1:0-2151 GCA_041745875.1 Flavobacteriales bacterium
ATCGCATGCAGGATGTCCACGGCCTCGCGCATCTTCGCCGGTGGTGTGGAATAGGTAAGACCGATCTCGTGCTTGATGCGGCGGCCAACCTCCTCCGTCACGTTCTCCAACAAACTGTCCGTGAACTTGAAGTTGGGCACCACCAGCACGGGCCCTGCCAGCGTGCGGATGCGTGTGCTGCGGATGCCCACTTCGGTCACGATGCCGTCGTAGCCGTCGATCTTGATGCGGTCGCCCACCACGAAGGGTTTGTCGGTGAGCACCGTGATGCCGCCGAAAATGTTGGCCACGGTATCCTTGGCGGCCATGGCCAGCGCAAGTCCACCGATACCGATGCCGGCCAGCAGCGCACCCACGTTGTAGCCCGCATTGTTCAGCGCCACGATGATGCCCAGGATCCAGATCATGGCGCGCAGTGCCTTGCGGACCAAGGGCACCAGGAGATCGTCCAGCTTACTGTCGCTACGCTCGGCATAGGGCAACAGGTACTCGCGGATCAACGCGTCGACCGTGCGGGCGAACAGCCAGGTCACCGAAATGGTCACCGCGGCATGATAGGCCAGGTTCATCCATGTATCGATACTTTCAGGGAAGTCCAATTGTTGATAGGCCACCAGGAAACCCACCAGGGTGAAGAGCAGGATCAAGGGCTGCTCCAGCGTGTCCAACAGGATGTCGTCCAGTTTGCTCGCCGTGCGTTGCACCAGGCGCCTCAGGATGTTGGCCGAGAGCCAGTAGAGGAGCTTGCTCACCAGCCATACACCGGCCGCGATGATCAAGGCATATCCCCATTGCTCGACCGTATTGTAATAGAATGTTCTTTCCAGGAATGGATCCATGCTACCTGCCTACTTTTGGACGGAGGCCGCATTCCGCTTGATGCGGATCGCGACGGAATAAGAGGGGCAAAGGTAGAAGCACGATCCAGGGTACTATGGTGGCAACAAGGAACGTGGTGGTGACGGGCGCGGGCCGGGGGATGGGCAGGGAGACCGCCATCAGTCTGGTCGTGGAGCATGGTTGCACCGTGTTCGCATTGTCGCGCAGCGAGGATGCCCTGCGGTCCCTGGCCGATGCCTGTACGCAGGGACCGGGGAACCTCCAGCCGGTTCACCTGGACATCGGTCAGGACGATGCTCCCACGCAATTGTTGGAACGGCTCGAAGGCACCCATCTGCACGGATTGATCCACAATGCCGGCGCGCTGTTGAAAGGGGAGATGGGCAAGTACGCAGCGAGCGAGGTGGAAGCTCTGTTCCGCACCAACGTGGTCGTGCCCTTGTTGCTGTCACAGGCCCTGGCACCCTTGCTTGGTGGCGACCCACCAGGCCACATCGTACACATCGGTAGCATGGGCGGTTTCCAGGACAGTGTGAAGTTCCCGGGTCTGGTGGCCTACAGTGCGAGCAAGGCCGCGCTGGCCTGTGTAGCACAATGCCTGGCCGAGGAGTTCAAGGACCAGGGGATCCGCAGCAACTGTCTGGCGATGGGGGCGGTGGACACCGAGATGCTGCGTGCGGCCTTCCCGGGTTACGTGGCGCCCACGAGTGCGGCGGCGATGGGGGCATTTGTTGCCCGCTTCGTGCTGGAGGGGCATTCCGTCTTCAATGGCAAGGTGCTGCCGGTGGCGGTAAGCACGCCCTGATCGCGGGCGCCTCAACTTTTTCTTATCACCATGTTAGGAGATGTGGAAAAGGTTCCTACATTTGCAGCCGCTTTCGGAAAAACGTTCTTTGAAGCGACCCAGGACGGGAGGTTGGAATGTGAGGTTGGCCGGGGATGTTGAACAATTTTTCAACAGTCGCTTGCAGTGTTCCGAACAAAGACTACTTTTGCCGTCCCTCTCCAAAAGGGTAACCTGCTGGAGGGGCGCTTGAACGACTGAACACGAACGGAATAGGGCTTCGGCCCGAACCGATACAGTTCTTTGACTTATTGTCCATTCTGAGAACAGCAGGTGTCCTTGTGATCGACAGATCAACATGAGAGACCTCGTCAACGAACCAGATCGAACACACATTTACAATGGAGAGTTTGATCCTGGCTCAGGATGAACGCTAGCGGCAGGCTTAACACATGCAAGTCGAGGGGCAGCGCGATGTAGCAATACATTGGCGGCGACCGGCGCACGGGTGCGTAACACGTATGGAA
>JBGTIB010000230.1:0-21479 GCA_041745875.1 Flavobacteriales bacterium
GAGCGACCCGCCAGGGATAGTCCGATGAACGACGGATGATGATGGCAGGGGTGGGCAACCGCCTCTCGCCATCATCCGGAGTTCCTCATGCCTAAAAAAACCTGACCATCAGACTTGCGTATGTCATAGAATAAAGGCCCGGCACATCGAAGAAACTATGATGCGTTTGCCATGGGCAGGTTATGCGCGACCAGCCTCGAAGCACCGATCTTTCAAGTTCACCTCTTCTGTTTCGACCGAAGCGCTGAGGGCCTGCTGGCGGTCAGACGCTGTTAACGGCCGTATGCCGTGTGTCCATTTATCCCTAGCGAATAAAGAAGCCCCGCCAAATACTCGGCAGGGCTTCCTTGTGCTAATTCTGTTGATCAGTTCCTGGTGCCTATTGCAGTACAGGAAGTGCTTTCTCCATCCGCACTGAGCGTATAGGACATGTTCAAGGTGTTCCCTGAGATCTGACCACTTCCAACCACAGTGACAATATCTCCCATCTCTGTCACTTGCTGTGTAGGGATCGTGAGGCCATTGCCACTCACGGTTCCAGTAATTGGCCCCCAACCGGTGATATTGTCAATAATGATCGCTGTTGCTGAAGAAGGTCCGGCAGTAATGGTGAACGTGTACGAATAAACTTCACCAGGGCAGGTTTCGGTCACATTGTAGAAACCCAGGAACTTCGCCCGGGTCGATACCTCGCAATTGGATCCTTCGAAACCCGCAGGGCAAACGCAGGAGCCATCAGTGCAGGAGCCGCCGTTCTGGCAGGTAACATCCTTACAGGCGTCCTTTTTACAAGCGCCCAGGAAGGCAACGGTAGAAAGCATCAGGGGCAGAGCAAGTGTTCGCAGGTTCATGTTGTTCGATCAATGAACGACGAAGATACATGGTACTTCTTCAATCGAAGAACTGAAGGCAGGGCTATTGCGTCTTGGGATCACATCGCGTCCCTACGGGACTGAATTCCTCCGGGAAACCGAGCTGTTCTTCCAATATCACGTCCCTCCGGGACTGAGCTCCACCGGGAAACCGAACTGTTCTTCCAATATCGCGTCCCTACGGGACTGAATTCCGCCGGGAAACCGAACTGTTCTTCCAATATCACGTCCCTCCGGGACTGAGCTCCGCCGGGAAACCGAACTGTTCTTCCAATATCGCGTCCCTCCGGGACTGAGCTCCGCCGGGAAACCGAACTGTTCTTCCAATATCACGTCCCTCCGGGTCCGATACATATCAGACTGAGATCCGCCTTGCACCGAAACATTCCGCCTATAAAGCCCCCAAAACCTTGGGGTTTACTCCACTATCAGTTCCCCTGCGCGCCCTTCGCTGGTTGAAGACGCCATAACCCTGGAACTGAAGGATGCAGGCGCGTAGATCCTGTGAGCCGTTCTACTGTGAGCGACTTCGGAACTTTTGTGGGGCGGCCTGTGTGGGCGTGGGTGGGCCTGTGGTGAGGTTGTGCGGTGGGCTTTCTTCAGCGGGAGAAGCCATTGCCGTCAACACGTGCATCAGCGCAGGCGCTGCATCAGCATCATCGCCAGTTCCTGCAAGGGCCGCTTGTTATGCTCAGGCACTTCCAGGGCATCCAGTTCGCTCAATGCGATGCGGTCATGTTTGGCCACCATGTCCTCCGCCTCCTGGCGTACACCGAGTTCCTGCAACGTGGCCAGCATGCGTGTCACATCCCGCTCTTCCGGCTTTCGACCCAATTCCTTGCGCAGTTCGTCGCGACCCGCCTTGTCGCTCAGCTCCAGGCCGCGGATCAACAACAAGGTCTTCTTGCCATTGCGCAGATCGCCGCCCTGCTGTTTGCCCATCTTTCCGGGATCACCGAATGCGTCCAATAGATCATCGCGCAACTGGAACGCCATGCCGAGGTGTTCCCCGAAGCGGCCGATCCGTTCGCGGTCCGCATCGTCTGCACGAGCGATGGTCGCACCCACCTGCAAGGCACAGGAGAGCAGCACGGCGGTCTTCAGGCGGATCATCTTCAGGTACTCCTCCACACGGACCGCATCACGTTGCCCATGGTCCATGTCGAGCTGTTGGCCTTCGCACACTTCCAGTGCATATTGGCTGAACAGCGCCGAGACCCGGGCTTCACGGCCCATCAACTGGTAGGCCTTCACCAGCATCGCATCGCCGCTGAGGATGGCCGTGTTCACGTCCCACTTCACGTGCACGGTGGCCTGGCCGCGACGCAAGGGCGCAGCGTCCATGATGTCGTCGTGCATCAGGGTGAAGTTGTGGAAGAGCTCGATGCCGAGCGCTTCCTCCAAGGCATCCTGCGCACGCCCACCGAACAGTTCGCAACTCATGAGCACCAAGGCCGGACGCACGCGCTTGGCAGGCAGGGCCATGAGGTAGGCCATCGGTGCATACAGCGAATTGGCCGGCAATGCACTGCACCAGGTGGCGATGCGCTCCTCCACCATCGCACGATACACCTCCTGTGTAGCGGTCGGCGACGGATCCATCTGCTGCGCGTTCGCCATCACGACCGGTCCACCAGTTTCATCAGGTATTCCCCGTAGCCGCTCTTCACCAGCGGTTGCGCGAGCGCGCGCAATTGAACGGCGTCGATCCAGCCGCGCTTCAAGGCCACCTCTTCGATGCAACCGATGCGCAGCCCCTGCCGCTCTTCGATCACCTGCACGAACTGTGCGGCCTGCATCAGCGAACGGAAGGTGCCCGTATCCAGCCACGCGGTGCCACGGTCCATGATCTCCACCTTCAATCTTCCCTGCCGCAGGTATTCGCGGTTCACATCGGTGATCTCGTACTCGCCGCGTGCACTGGGCTTCAGTGCTGCGGCCACCTCCAGCACGCTGTTGTCATAGAAGTAGAGTCCCGGCACGGCGTAGTTGCTCTTGGGCTTGTCGGGTTTCTCCTCGATGCTCAGCGCGCGGTTCTCGGCATCGAACTCCACCACGCCGTAGCGCTCGGGATCGCTGACATGGTATGCGAATACCAGCCCACCGTCCGGATGCGTGTGCTCCGCGAGCATGCGGCCAAGGCCACGGCCGTAGAAGATGTTGTCGCCCAGGATCAGTGCCACCGGGTCCTTGCCAACGAAATCGCGACCGATGACGAAAGCCTGCGCAAGGCCATTGGGCACCTGCTGTTCCGCGTAGCTGAAGGTGCAGCCCAATGTGCTGCCATCGCCGAGCAGCTTGCGGAAATGAGGCAGGTCGTGCGGCGTGCTGATGATGAGGATCTCGCGGATGCCCGCCGCCATCAAGGTGCTCAGCGGGTAGTAGATCATCGGCTTGTCGTACACGGGCATGAGCTGCTTGCTCACCGCCAGGGTGAGCGGATGCAGGCGTGTGCCGGAGCCACCGGCCAGTATGATGCCTTTCATGTTCCTTTTGCCGATGCCCCCGGCGCTTGGGGACCACCCATGTCCGATGGGCGATCAGGGTCCTCACCGTCGTCGGTCCCGTTGCCACCAAGTGCCGGATCGACCTTCTCGAGGGCCTTGGTCGTGCGCTCGTCCTCCTCCTCGTCCATCATCACGATCACCGGTTCCTCGAAGGAGCGCGGCGTCATCACCTGCTCGAAGCTGAGCAACAGCGATGGCAGGATCAGCAGGTTGGTGAACATGGCGATGAGCAGTGTGAAGGACACGAGCATGCCCAGCGCCTGGGTGCCACCGAAGTCGGAGAAGACGAAGAGGCCGAAACCACAGAAGAGGACGATGCTTGTATACAACATGCTTACCCCCGCCTCGCGGAGGGCTTGGAACACTGATGCACGGGTATTGTGACCTGTGAGCTTCAATTCCTGGCGGTACTTGGCCAGGTAGTGGATGGCATTGTCCACCGAGATCCCGAAGGCGATGCTGAAGACCAGGATGGTGCTGGGTTTGATGGGGATGCCAAGATATCCCATCATGCCTGCCGTCATGATCAATGGCACCAGGTTGGGGATGAGCGAGATCAGCACCATGCGGAAGGAATTGAAGAGCAGCGCCATGATGCCCGAGATGCAGATCACGGCGAGGATCAGCGAGATCACCAGGTTCTTCACCATGTACTTGCTGCCTTCCAGGAAGACCACACTGGTGCCGGTGAGCACCACCCGGAATTGCTCCGGGTCGAAGAGGCTGTCCACGCGGGCGCGCAGTTCGGCCATCAGCAGGTCCATGCGCGCGGTGCCCACATCCGCCACGTGCAAAGTGAGCCGTGTCACCTGCCGGTCATCGTCGAGGAAGCCACGTGCCACACCGCCCTTGTCGCGCATTCCTTCGAGGTAGGGTGCGATGAACTGGTCGGGGCCACTGCTGCGCAGCAACCGGTAGCGCTCTGGATCGCCACCATAGAAGGCCTGTTTGGTGAATTTCACGGCATCGGCGATGGACACCGAACGCGACAGTTCCGGATACAGGGCAAGCGTATCCTGCAGGCGTGAGATCCGTTGCAGGTTGGCGGCTTTCAAGGCCTGGCCCTTCTTGCGCGTGTCGATCATCACCTCCAAGGGCATCACGCCATTGAACTCCTGCTCGAAGAAGCGGAGGTCGTTCATGACGGGATCGTCCATGGGCAGGTCATCCACCACATGGCTTTCGTTCTTCAAACGCATCACGCCCAGCAGCCCGATCACCACGATCAGCCCTGTGAAGGCATAGACCAGCGGGCGCCGGTGCTGCACGATGTGGATGAGGTACCCGGTGCTGCGGTCCACCCACTTGCGTTCGAGGTGCGCCAGGTGCCGGTCCTTGGGCACCCCCTGGAAACTGAAGAGGATGGGCACCAACAGGATGCTGAGCGCGAAGACCGCCATGATGTTCCATGCTGCGATGAGGCCGAACTGTTTGAGCACATCGCTGTATGTGAGCACGAAGGTGGCGAAGCCCACGGCCGTGGTCATGTTGGTGATGAAGCTGGCCTTGCCCACGCGGTACACCACCCGTGTCAGCGCTTTGATGCGGTTGCCGTGGTGGGCGTACTCGTAGTGGTATTTGTTGATCAGGAAGATGCAGTTGGGGATGCCGATCACGATGACCAGCGGCGGTATGATCCCCATCACCGCGGTGAGCTTGAAGTCCATCAGCCCGATGGAACCCACGGCCCAGATGACACCCACCACCACCACCAGCAGGCACACCAACATCACGCGGAAGCTCTTGAAGAAGAGCAGCAGCAGCAGCGCCACGGTGAAGATCATCAGGCACACGAACATGACCAGCTCCGACTTGGTGCGCTCCGTGACCACGGTACGGATGAAGGGCAAGCCGCTGCGGTACACCGTGAAGCGGTCCTGCGCGAAGGCATCCACGCGCTCGGCGATCAGCTCCACCATGTCGCCACGCTGATCGCTGTTGAAGCGTTCGCTGTTCACGAAGACCATCATCAGGCTCGCGCCCTGGTCGTTGTACAAGAGGTCCTTGTAGAAGGGCAGGTCGCGCACATGGGCGACATGCGCATCCAACTCAGCTTGTGAGGCAGGCTTGTGTGGCATCAGCTCCTCCAATCGGAATCGCGTCAGGCTGTCGTCGCGCACCAGTTCGTAGATATGCGCCTCGGAGAAGACCGAGTCCACCCCGGGCTGGCTGCGCAGGTCGTGGCCCAACTGCCACCATGCCTGGAAATGCTCCAATTGGTACAGGCCACTGTCCTTCACCCCCAGCACGATCACATTGCCATCCTCGGAAAAGTTGGCGAGAAGCTCCTCGTAGTGGACGTATGCGCTATCGCTCTTGGGCAGCAGGCCACCGAACTTGTAGCTCACCTCCACATTCTTCATGTGGTAGGCGAAGAACACGGTAATGAGGCCCAGCACCACGAGGATGCCGGTCCGGTTACGGAGTATTCTGCTTGAAAGCCAGGCCCACATGGGGGAGGGAACGTGTACCGTGCGCTACGAAAGCGGGGGGTACAAAGGAACGAGATCCGGCGCGGAGGGGCCGGGGCGGTGAACGACCCTGGATAACAGGGGTACAGACATCTTGGTGTAGCGCGTCGATAGCGTGTTGGATGGTGTAACGAGTTGAATTTGGAGATCGGACTCTTCGCGATTACCTTCAGCCTCCTAAAGCCCACCTATCATGAGCACCGAGCACCGAGCACCGAGCACCGAGCACCGAGCACCGAGCACACGCATAGCGCTTATTGCGGCAGTCTTGGTATTCACCCTACCCATCGCCCTGTCGGCGCAAGTGACGGTGCTGCCAGACATGTATGGCGATGAACACCTGTACGCTGCGGGATACCGAAAGAATCTTGGGCAGGTGCGGGACACGGACGGGGATGCGGTGCCTGACATTTTCTTCAAGAGCGAGCGTTCACCCATCGGGATCTACATGCGAAGCAAGAGTCAGGTGTCTTTCGTTCTTGCTACGCAGCACAATGACAGTCTCCAACCGGACACACTATACCGCGTGGATATGGCCATGCTTGGGAACGACGTGGACCCCCAAGCACTGCCTACCACTGTTGGCGGTCCTGCGAATTATTACAGGGACTCCACTTCCGTGGAAAGTGTCCCATCTTTCCAGCGCGTCGCATATCCAAGCATAGCAGATAGTATTGATGCTCACTTCTACTACGGCAGCACTGGCCCACGCATCGCATTCGTGATCCACCCGGGAGGCGACCCTAACACGCTGAAGCTCCAGTTCACAGGACAGGACAGCTTGGGCATTGATTGGCAAGGCGCGCTGAAGATCTATATGGAAGACAAGTGGATCGAACTGCGGGAAGCCGTTGCCTACCAAGTGGATAGCTGGAACAATGTTCTCCCGGTGAACTGGACCGCATCCTATATACATGATGCAGGCACCTCCTTTGTTGGCTTCTCATTCGGCGATATCGACCCGGATCTTCCCTTGGTACTCCAGATCGGATATCCTCCTTTGCCTTTGGGAGGCGGTGGTGGCACAGCCAACTTGAGCTGGTCCACCACGGTGGGCAGCGACCTGCCGGATGCCTGGGGTGACTACATCATGGGTGGGGACCACCTTCCCGATGCGGACCTTATAGTGACCGGGCATACATCGGACCCTGATTTTCCTGCCACCACTGGTATGACAATACTATTTCTTCAGGGGCGAGACATCTTCGTTTCCCGCTTCGACCATGAACCTGGCGACCCCGACCACGACGCGGAACTCCTTTGGACCACCTTCATCATCGGTTCCGGGTATGACCAACCGCATGTGATCAAATATGCGACCGACCATGACAAGATCTATGTGGGCGGTTCAACGTATAGCGCAGTGTGGCCAATGATCCCGACAGTGAACCCCAACGACGGAAGCTACTATCAGTCCACCTTGAAAGGCCAAGTGGATGGTTTCATTGTCATGTTGGAACCGGTCGCCGGTTTCTTGGAAAGGAGCACGCTCTATGGCGGCAGTGGGAATGATATCATTACCACGATCGTTACTGATGGTTTCGGACAGGTACATTGTTTTGGTGTCACCAGTTCCACCACTGGCAATTACGACTCATGCAACTCGCCTGCTACAGGCCTTCCCTTGTGCGACCCGGGTACCAACAACTACCAGCAGGATAACAATGCTGGTGGCTTGGACATGTTCGTGGCACGCTTCAACTACGACTTCGACCTTACATGGGGCAGCTTCATCGGCGGCACGGGCGATGACCGCGTGATAGACAGTGATTATCTGCCGAACAACAGCCAGCCCCTTGACCGTATCGCCTTGGTAGGCAGAACCAATGGTACATTACCTTATGGCAGCAGCGGGGATTTCCAGTTGACGAGCTGTAACACCGGAACCTGTGGGTTCATCTGGTTGTTCAATTCCCAGGGGCGGCAGGGTTGGGGTACCCACCTCAATGGTACCACGGATATGCAGGCGGTGTCTTTCGGGAAGGACCACGTGCGCGCCATGGGCCTTACCGGCCTTTCCCCAGGTGTGAACATCGAAGAGACCTGCGAAGCCGTGAGCGGCAGCTTATCGGTGTGCGGTGGCAACACGGACCTGGACTATATAGCCCACTATTTGGTGGCCTTCGACATGCAGACCTATGGCATGGGCTGGTCTACCATCCTGAATGGTTTCACCGACGCCAGCGCCGATGTCGCTGTATTTCTTTATCCAGCCCAGGCACTTCACGCAGCCAACCGCATGATGGATATCAAGACCAACGCGAACGATCATTTCATGATCATGGGCATGGTGGCCCAACTGGGTCCTGGCATGATCAGCTCCTTCCCCACCCAGCCTCTGTGGGGCATGTACCACAAGCCTTTCAACATCAATATGGGCTACGAACAAAACGAGGTCCTACTGGCTTTGTACAGCAACACGCATGAACAACAATGGTGCAGCATGTTCGGGAGTTACTTCGAACACTTGGGTGCTGCCAGCTCCGATTCATACCTGCTCTCCCGGGGCTTGGACTATGGGCATGATCTAGTGTGGGTGGATGGAGATGTGTTGTACTTGGTAGGCAGCACAGGTGGGGTGAACTTCGATAGGCAGTGCCCCTACTTCCCGGTACCCAGCTATTGTGAACTCATTGAACTACCACTGTTTGCAGCGGGCGATACTTTCGACGGCATGATCGCCCGATTTGACATGTCGACTATTGTAGTTGGCATACCAACGGAAGGAGAGATCAAAGGCATTACTCCGCTGATCCTTCACCCCAACCCGGCGGGCGATGTGCTCTATATAACAATAACCGACAATGCATACAATGCTGGTTCGGTGGTTGTGCTTGATGCAACAGGTCGTACAGTGTTGCGCACAGTTCATGTTCGTGGCATGCCGATATCCGTGCGTGAACTTGCAACCGGGGCATACACCTTGGTGCTCTTTGATGACCGAGGAGCAGGACAGATACAAGGTCGATTCATTCGACTGTGATGCGTGGGCTATGCCTGGTTTCAACATGGCTACTAGTCATGTTGAGTACGACGATCAACCGTTCATTTGCTCAACCACTTGTAACCGAAGTTGGGGGGGGGGTGGGGCTGCTGGGAATTAGCTCCCTTTTACCTGACACTGTACAAAATAGGTTGCTTCTCGCTGGTTGGTTCGCTTATGCCAACGAGATACCCGTTAGTCCAGGCATCTTGCAATGGGACGGCGCGGATTTTGGATCCTTTGGCTGTGGTGTAGGATGGGATTGCATCCAATCAATTACACAGGTCGGTCTGGCCAACCCTTCCCGTGCCATCGCCATTTGGAACGATGAGGTGTACCTGGGTGGCGACTTCTCATTCGTCCGCGACAGTGTCGAGTACAAGTATATCATGCGCTGGGATGGTAATGACTGGCATCCGTTACCAGGTGGTGTCAATGGCGGGGTGAAGTCGCTCAAGGTGTTCGACGGTGAATTGTACGCCGCCGGAGGATTCACCTATGCGGATACGATCCTGTGCAATGGACTTGCACGTTGGGATGGTACACGCTGGCACAAGGTGGTGGACATCCCGGCCTTCTACAACGGTTCTGGAGCCAACCTGGTCCATGACGTGGAAAAATTCCAAGGCCAGTGGTACCTGGGCGGCAACTTGCCTGCGGGTAAGGACCTGGTGCGTTACAACGGACAGGAATGGGAGATCGTGGGCGGGGGGTTCACCGGTGCATACAGCAGTGTGAACCGGCTAAAGGTTCATAATGATCGGCTCTATGTGGCGGGCACATTCGCACGTTGCCCACCATTGGGCAATGGCGTGAACCCTGGCAATGGTATTGTGGCCTGGGACGGGGAGCAATGGGATGACCTTGGCGGCGGCACCTGTGGCTCCACCAACGGGAACGTGTGGAACATGACCTGGATGCGCGATACCCTCTATGCGGTCGGGAACTTCAACCGTGCTGGCGGTGTGGAGGGTGGCCGGTTTGCAAAATGGGACGGCAACCAATGGTGCATGCTGCTGCCACCCGGCTATCTGGGTACTGGTATTCCTGCTGCCTTGGCGGTACATCATGATAGCTTGTTCATCGGCGGCGGTTTTCAGCAAGCCGGTACTGATGTGGTACGCGGCTTCGGCAAATGGGTCGGTGGCAACTACACCTATGCATGTGGCACCCTTACCAATGTTGACGAATTGCCTCCTGCCACGGCGCCCTTCACACTTGCCCCCAACCCCACCCATGGCACCTTGCACCTGATGGACCTGCCCGCCACCGCACAACACGCCGAGGTGTATGACCTGACCGGCCGCAGGGTGTTCCACCAGCGCTTGGAAGGACGGCCCTTGGATGTGCAGGCACTGGCCACCGGAACCTACCTGCTCACAGTGCGCGATGGGGCGGGCCATGCGCTGGGAACAAGGCGCTTTGTGCGGGAGTGAGGGAAGGTAGTGCTTGGCTGAAGCACTTACAACGGGTGTTACGTGAATGAGCCGGTGGCTCACCGCCCCAAACCCATCGTCAACTTCACCGCCAGGTTGTCCAGTGGTTCCGGCAGGCTGTTGGGGCCCATACGGTAGAAGGCGCCCACGCCAAAGGCGAAGAAGTTGGAGCGGAGCAGGTTGTCCAGTTGCAGGCCAGCCTCCAGGTAACCATCCTCCATGGTGCTGAAGGAGAAGCCACGGTGGCGCTCCGCTTCGCTCAGTGTGGCGATGCCCGCATTGGCCACCAGCACGGGCACCGGCCTGAACTTCTTGCCCTTGAAGATCAGGTTGCCAAAATTGTGGCGTAGGTGCAGCGCCAGGTAGCGGTCGGCGAGGAACTCGTTGGGGCGCATGGTCTCAAAGCTGTTCCAGGTGGCCACGGGGACCGTGCCCGCGTTGGTGCCGCGCATGTTGAAGAGGAAGGGGTAGGGCGCCAGCGGATCGGCAACGCCGCCCATCAGGCGGAAGGAGAGATCGCCGGCCATGCGCAGGCGGAAGGTCTTCTCCAGCATGGCATTGATGCGCCACACTTCCAGCTCGCCCTCCCAGAGCCCGTCGATGCCCTGCTGCGCGTTGAGGTAGAGCACGGGCCAGCGCGTGCCCAATCCGAACTGGCGATCGGGCAGGCGCGCCACCTGCTCCCGAAAGGCGAAACGCAGGTCCATGGAGATCGTGCCTGTCACGAACCGATCGCTGAGCAACGTGACGCCCTCGCCCATCGGTTCGGCATACTGGTAGCCGATCACGTTGCGGCGGTCCGCACGTTCGGTGCCCAGCCACATGCGCAGCGAGCTGTTCACCCGGAAGGCGAGTTCCGCCCCCACGCGTTCGATGCGGTCCATACGATCCACGTAGAACCAGCGGTAGCTCTCGCTGGTGAAGGTGCGTGGTGCGCCCTGGAATGCCACGCCGCCGCTTTCGTCCACATCGTTGGCGTAATAACCGCGCAGCACCGGACCGTGGCCTGGCCAGGGCCGGATGGTGAGATCGCCACCGTACTTCCATGCCTTGTCGTTGAACCCATAGGCGAGGTATCCTCCCAGGGATAAGTGGCGGCTCACCTTGTCGTTGGTGGCGAGGCCCAGTCCCGGCCTGATGCCTTCGTAGCCGTTGTAACGGAGCAGCCGCTCCAGCAGGATGTCCACGGGGCCGAGCGCGATGCGACCGCTCGCCAGGTAGCCCAGCCATCGCACCTTGCGCTCGATGTTCTCCGCCTCGCTGAGACTGTCGATCGTGGTATAGGTGCGCAGTTCCTTACCCTGCAGCGGCTCCGTGCGCAGGCTGTCCCAGAAGGCACTGTCGCGCCGTGTGGCGATCCGCTCCATGACGAACTCCGGACCGCGCACCGCACGTTTGGGGATCGGTTCGTCCAGCCGGATGTCCTTCAGGTAGGTGCGTCCCACCCCGATCGCTTTCCACGAGTTGATGTTCACGAAGTCGAAGTAGAGAAAGGTGTTGAGTTGTACGGGGAACCACGCCTTGCCAGCGACCTTCTCGAACTGTTGCTGCAGCTTGACACTGACGCCACCGGTACGTTCCACAGGCTCCGCGATCACGTTCTGCAAGGCGAAGCCGTCGGTGTTCACGTACAGCACACCTTGCAGTGCATCGAACTTGCGCCCGCTCCGGGGACGGTAGCTGATGATGAAGACCGTGTCGGCACCTTGGTACAGGGTGTCCTCCAGGATGAACAGATAGCGTGCGGTGCTATTGGGACCGATGGGGCTGAGGAAGGTCTTCTCGCCCATGGGGATCTGCGGCTGGTAGATGGAGAAGGTCTTGGTGGAGGCGGCCAGTGCCAGGAGGGAGGGATCCTTCAGTCCGCTCACGCGCATGGCAAGCACCTCCTCCTTTTCCGAGGACGGTGGTATGAAGGAGCGTTGCGTGGCGCTCTCGATGAGCAGGATGTGCTGCTTGTCCAGCCAGTCGATGGCCTCCAGGTCGTTGCTGTCCAGTTTGGCCAGGCGTTCGGGATCGTTCAGCACCGCACTGTCCAGCGCGGCGGTGAAGATGGTCTTGCTGTAACTGGTATAGCGGTGTGCACGGTTGCGCAGTCCATCATTCTGCTTGCGGTTGGCATGCACCCGCTCGATGATGCGGTGCGCGGGGTTCTCCCCGGGCAGGACCTCCACGGTGCGCAGTTCATAGGTGGCGCGTTCCATGCGCAGCACCAGGGGAGTTCCCGCATGGGCGACCACTTCGGTGGGTTTGTAGCCCACGTAGGTGAAACGCAGCAGGACGGGTACAGAAGGCACTTCCAAAGTGAAGCGTCCATCGATGTCGGTGGTGCCCCCTTCGCGCTGGCCTTCGGGCACCACATGGACGAAGGCCAAGGGCTCCTGGCTGCGCTCGTCGAGCACGCGACCGTTCACGGTGACCTGTGCGTCCGCCTTCCACGCAAGGGCACAGAGGGCCAGGGCGAGGAGGAAGTGTGTGGCGGGCATGCTGAAGGGACGTGGGCGGGAGGCCGAAAGTAACAGGGAGCGGGGGTGGCTGGCTTGGTCTACGGTGGTCCGGTCGACCCATCCCACCTTCGCCAAGGCTTCGGCGGAGAACTGGGGTCGACGGTACGATACCTCTTCCGATGGCTCCCGCCATTCCGCGTTGGCTCCCGCCACACCACCCTACCTTGCACCCATGCTTGCCCGTGGCCGTGATGCCATTGCCTGGAGCCGCAAGGCCACACCGCGCCGGGTGCGCAATGCGCTGGGTTTGTGGACGAGCTTCCGACGCGCCAAACGCACCGGTAAGCCGCGCATCGGCGGCATGCCCTTCAGCATCAGCTTCGAGCCCACCACGGCCTGCAATCTGCGCTGCCCGGAGTGCCCCAGCGGGTTGCGCAGTTTCACGCGCCCCACGGGCAACCTGAAGCAGGATCTGTTCAAGCGGGTGATCGATGAGCTGGCGCCGGATCTCTGGGCGCTCACTTTCTATTTCCAAGGTGAGCCCTACATCAACCCCGGTTTCCTGGACATGGCACGTTACGCATCTGACCAGGGCATCTACACCGCCACCAGCACCAACGCCCACTTCCTCGATGATGCCAAGGCGGAGGCCACCGTGCGCAGCGGCCTTTCGCGCTTGATCATCTCGCTGGACGGCACCACCCAGGAGACCTACGCCGCCTATCGCCGCGAAGGCGAACTGGCCAAGGTGATCGAAGGCACCAAGCGCATCGTGGCATGGAAGCGCCGCTTGAAGAGCCGCACGCCGCATGTGGTGTTCCAGTTCCTTGTGGTGAAGCCCAACGAGCACCAGATCCCCGAAGCGCGCAAACTCGCCAAGGAACTGGGTGTGGACGAACTGTGGCTGAAGACCGCTCAGATCTACGAACCCAAGGATGATCACCCACTGATCCCCACGCAGGACAAGTACGCGCGATACCGGCGTACGGCCAGCGGCATTTGGGAGGTGAAGAACAAGCTGGAGGACAACTGCTGGAAGATGTGGCACAGTTGCGTGATCACCTGGGACGGCCGCGTGGTGCCCTGCTGCTTCGACAAGGACGCGCACCACGTGCTGGGCGATCTGCGCACGCACAGTTTCCGTGAGCTGTGGCACAGTGATGCCTACAACGACTTCCGGCGGCAGTTGCTGCACTCAAGGAGCAGCATTGAGATGTGCAGGAATTGTAGTGAGGGGAGCCCGGTGTGGGCCTAATGTCATTCCGGGCTTGACCCGGAATCGCGTGCCACCAGTAGTGCTCCTGAAGACAGGAGCCTCGTGCTTGAAGGTGAGGGACTCTACTGCTGATCCTCTGGACCTCCCCAATTCTCTTTCGATCCTTGCTGATAGTAACCGGGCGGCGGCTTTAACGGATCGAACCAGCCCATATAGTCCCAGCCCTTGCTCAAGTCGGACCACTCAGGATTCGACTTGGCGATCAATTCATCCTTCCATACACGTTTCCAATTCTTCAATTGCGACTCCCGCTTCACAGCATCCTGGATGAACTGGAATTCTTCAGAATAGACCAGTTTCCAGCATTGATATCGCCACGCGAACGACCCTGGTGCACTTCCGACCCGATGCTCGAACAAGCGGCGTTGGATATGGTCTGTTACCCCTGTGTAGAGAACCGTGTTGCCCTTGTTGGATACCATATATACCCAGTAACGGTGCTCGCGGGACATGCTCCGAAAATACTTCCGGGAGTCTCTAAGGCCAACTAATTCGCGATTCCGGGTCAAGCCCGGAATGACACTAGACCTTCATGATATCCTTCTCCTTCGCATCCAGCAGAGCATCCACCTTCTTGTTGTAGGTGGCGGTGATCTTCTCCACGTCAGCCTCCAGCCCCTTGGCGGTGTCCTCGGGCAGGCCGTCCTTCTTGGCGGCTTTGATGGCCTCCATGGCTTTCTGACGGCTGCTGCGGATCCCCACCTTGGCGTGCTCCGCTTCCTTGCCAGCACCTTTCACCAGGTCCTTCCGACGATCCTCGGTGAGCATGGGCACGTGGATGATGATGCTCTCCCCGTTGTTGCTGGGGTTGAAGCCAAGATTACTCCCGATGATGGCCTTTTCGATGGGGTCGATCATCTTCTTCTCCCAAGGCTTCACATAGAGCGTTCGGGCATCGCCGGTATTGATCGCGGCCACCTGTGCCAGGGGCACGATGCTGCCGTAGTAATCAACCTTCACGGTCTCCAGCATGCCCGGGTTGGCAGCGCCAGCGCGGATCTTGGTGAGCTCGTGCTCCAGATGGTCCACGGCATTCTGCATGTGTTCCTCACAGAGCGTGATGGCGGTGGTGGTGTCGGTCATGGTCTTGATGTTTTGCCTACGCCTTCGTAGCGCGTCGCGAAAATACGATGTGCGCGCGGGCCAGCATCGGCCTTGTTCGGATCAAGCTCAGAACTCAACCCGCGTACCCACCGGCTCACCGGCGATCAAACGCACCAGGTTGCCGGGCTTGTTCATGTCGAACACGATGATGGGCAACTGGTTCTCCTTGCACAGCGTGAAGGCCGTCATGTCCATCACGTTCAGCCCCTTCTCGTAAACCTCGGCGAAGGTGATCCGATCGAACTTGGTCGCGCTGCTGTCCTTCTCAGGATCGGCGGAGTAGATGCCATCCACGCGAGTGCCTTTGAGGATCACATCGGCCTCGATCTCGATGGCACGTAAGCTGGCTGCGGTATCGGTGGTGAAATAAGGATTGCCCGTGCCCGCACCGAAGATCACGATGCGGCCCTTTTCCAGATGGCGCACGGCACGGCGACGGATGAAAGGCTCGGCGATCTGCTCCATCTTGATGGCGCTGAGCAGTCGTGTCTTGTGGCCCTTGGCTTCCAGGGCGCTTTGCAGGGCGAGGCTGTTGATCACTGTGGCGAGCATGCCCATGTGATCACCCTGTACCCGGTCGATCCCATTGCCTTCGGCCTGCATGCCGCGATAGATGTTGCCACCACCGATGACGATGGCCACCTCCACCCCTTGGGACGCCACGGCGATGATCTCGTCGGCATAGTTGCCCAATAGCACATTGTCGATGCCGTAGTCCTGGTCACCCATCAGGCTTTCGCCGGAGAGCTTCAGAAGGATGCGCTTGTACTTGAGGGAAGCTGGTGCCTTGGTCATGTGCGGAGCGTGGTGAACGGTGCTAAACAACAAAAAAGAGGGAGGCTTTCGGCCTCCCTCTCCTATGGTCTTTCAACGCCCATCAGATGGTCAACGAGTGACGCTTGAATCCGGTGGCCGTTAGATCCTTGTCCTGGGACTTGAGATACTGCTCCACGTTCATCTTGTTGTCCTTGATGAACTCCTGTGCGAGCAGGGTGCTTTCCTTGAAGAACTTGTTCAGACGACCGTGGGCGATCTTCTCGGCCATGTCGGCGGGCTTGCCTTCCTGGATGGCCAGTTCCTTGCCGATCTCGACCTCCTTGTCGATCACGCTCTGTGGAACGGTCTCCTTATTGAGCGCCACCGGTGCCATGGCAGCGACCTGCATGGCCACATCCTTGGCGGCTTCAGCAAAGCCGGCCTTGCTCAGTCCCACCAGGCTGGCCACCTTGTTGCCAGGGTGGTTGTAGGCGAACACGAACTCGGCCTTCACCTCCTCGCAGGCACTGATGTCGATCTTCTCGCCGATCACACCGGTCTGCTCGATCAGCTTCTCGGCGATGCTCAAGCCGTTGCTGTCGTAAGCCGTGCTTTTCAGTGCATCCACGCTGGCAACACCTTTCTCCAGGGCGATGCCGACGATGCGCTCGGCCATGGCGGTGAAGTCGGCGTTCTTGGCCACGAAGTCGGTTTCGCAATTCACGCAGACCAGTACACCGTGCTTGTCGTCCGCGCTGGTCCTGGCGATCACCAGGCCCTCGGTCGCATCGCGGTCGGCACGCTTGGCGGCCACCTTCTGGCCCTGCTTGCGCAGCACGTCGATGGCGGCATCGAAGTCGCCATTGGCCTCGGTGAGGGCCTTCTTACAATCCATCATGCCGGCGCCGGTCATCTGGCGCAGCTTGTTCACATCAGCAGCGGTAATGGCCATTGTGCTCATCGTTGTTGTGTATGGTTCCGTTCCGGCGTTCCACGCCTTCCCGGATCCGGTTCATTATTTCTGTTCGTCCTTGGCATCGTCCGAGCCCATCTCAGGATCGGCGACCTCGGCCACCTCTTCGGCCACGACACTTTCATCGGCCTCCGCTTCGGGACCATCGGTATCGGGTTCCTCCACGCGGTCCTTGTCGTTCTTGCGCTCGTCGAGACCGGCATTGATCGCGGCCACCATCACGTCCACGATCAGCTCGATGCTCTTGGTGGCATCGTCGTTGGCCGGGATCGGGAAATCCACCAGGGTGGGATCGCTGTTGGTATCCACCATGGCGAAGGTGGGGATGCTCAGCTTGCGGGCCTCGGCCACGGCGATGTGCTCCTTGGTGATGTCCACGATGAACAGCGCACTGGGAAGGCGGGTGAGTTCGGAGATCGAACCCAGGTTCTTCTCCATCTTGTCACGCTGGCGGCTCACCTGGAGGCGCTCGCGCTTGCTCATGTTCTCGAAGGTGCCGTCGATCCGCATGCGGTCGATGGTGGACATCTTCTTGATGGTGCGACGGATCGTGCCGAAGTTGGTGAGCATGCCTCCGCTCCAACGTTCGGTGACGAAGGGCATGCCGGTAGGCTTCACCTTGGCGGCCACGATATCCTTCGCCTGCTTCTTGGTGGCCACGAAGAGGATCTTCTTGCCGCTGCGGGCGATGTTCTTCATGGCGGCAGCTGCTTCCTCCAGCTTCACCGAGGTCTTGTGGAGGTCGATGACGTGGATCCCCTTCTTCTCATCGAAGATGTAGGGGGCCATGTTGGGGTTCCACTTGCGCTTCAGGTGGCCGAAGTGCACTCCGGCATCCAGCAATTGGTCGAAATCAGGTAGGGTCATTCCTTCTATTTTGTTCACGTTCCTTGTTCCCGTTATGCAGGCATCCCGCTGGTAGCGCCGTTGCCGGACGGTCCGGTGGGATTGGATGCTGAACCCGCCCCCACCGTGGGGGCGGACCAACAAGCGTGGGCTTTAACGCTTGCTGAACTGGTAGCGCTTACGCGCCTTCTTGCGTCCGAATTTCTTGCGTTCCACGGCGCGTGGGTCGCGGGTCATGAGATCCTCGGCCTTCAGCTTGGGCTTGTGCTCGGGATCCACTTCCACCAACGCGCGGGAGATGCCCAGGCGAAGGGCATCCACCTGGCCGGTGATACCTCCACCGTGAATACGGGCGACGATATCGTACTTGCCTTCGGTGCCGGTGAGCTTGAAGGGTTGCGCCAGTTTGAACTGTTGCATGGTGATGGGGAAGTACTCCTTCCCATCGCGGCCATTGACGATGATCTCGCCGGTACCCTCCATGAGGGTGACGCGGGCTACCGATGTCTTGCGACGGCCGAGGCTGATGACGTTGTCCATCTTACTTGATCGTGTTCAGGTCGAACTTGCGGGGCTTCTGTGCTTCGTGCATGTGCTCACCACCCGCGATCACATGCAGGTTGTTGAACAGGCGACGACCGAGGCGGTTCTTGGGGAGCATGCCGCGTACGGCGATCTCCACCATGGCCTCGGGCTTGCGCACCTTCAGGTCCTTGGCGCGTTCCACCGTACGACCGCCGGGGTGCCCGCTGTAGCGCTGGTACTCCTTGTCGGCCATCTTGGTGCCGGTCAGGCGCACCTTGTCGGCATTGATCACGATCACGTGATCGCCACAATTGACATGCGGTGTGAAGGTGGGCTTGTGCTTGCCGCGCACGAGCATGGCGACCCTGCTGGCAAGGCGGCCAAGTACTTCATTCTCAGCATCAACCAGCAGCCACTCGGGCTGCACGGTGGCCGCGTTGGCCATGCTGGTGGTATAGGTCGTAGAAGCCACTGTTCGAATGCTTTTTACCGGGTACTCCCCGGAAATGGACTGCGAAGATAGATCCTTTTCCGGCACCTCCAAACAATGCGCTGTTGACAATGGATGTGGCGCCCTCATCGCTTCACCCCCATCCCGAGCCCCACCTTGAGGGCTGGGGAACTACCGCTCGTGCTGCCAGTAACTCTTCATCTCCTCCTCCACCACCTCCATCCACCGATCCGGATATCCAACCAATTCCTTCGGTATCCAGGTGACATTGCCATGAACCGCATCGGTGATGGTGATCTCCGGCAGACTGCCACCGATGGACCGGCCCTGCCCATCACCGGCGCGGGTGACGATGGTGCTCAGCCAGAACAGGCGCACGCGGCCGCCGACCTCACGGATGAAGGGTCGTGTTTCCGCCGGATAGCTGTGTGACCAGTCGTACTCCTTGCGGCTCTCGATGATCTTGGCGCTCACGGCGCTGCTGCCGAGGTACGCGGTACCGCTGGTGGTGTGATCGATGTAGAAGACCTCCCGCATGCCATCGCCCGGGATGAAGAGGCTCACACTGAGTCCTTTCTTGGCCTCCTCATAAGGCTCCAGTCCGAAGTAGTTGTAGAGCCTGCCGACCGTGTCGCTCAACACCGAATGCACCACGAAGGGTTGCGGGTCCTGCCCTTCGGGGAGTTTGGGCACCCGGATGTCGCCTTCGTGGTAACCCGGCATGGGCGCCATGAAACCGCGTCGGAAACGGAAGCTCTCGGCGATGTAGCGCGTCACTTCGCGTGGCATCACGTCCTGGCCTTGCAGGTAGGGATGATCCGCGATCTTGTCCGCAGGGATGAAGGTGCCCTTTCCGAGGAAGAGACGCTCGGCGAAGCTGTCCGATGGTTTGCGCTGTTCGATCACCATCACACCGCCGAAAACAGGTCGCGGGAAAATGAGGCCGACCCACTTGGTCAAGCCGACGACCTGCACCCATTCCGCACTGTCGTTCTGCAGGTAGATCGGGTCCGAAGGTTCCATGGTGCAGAACTGCCAGGGATCGAAGCGCTTCACCACGGCGGTATGCGTGTTCTTGCTGAGGAGGAGGAATTCGCCCACCTCGAAATCGACCTTGGCGCGGTAGGCCGATGAGAAGTTCGGCGAGGGCAGTTGACCCGGGATGTGGATCACCTCGTACATGTCCTTGCTGAACTGCTGCACCTTGTAGGCTTGCGAAGGCCCGATGGCGGTGGTGTACGCATACTCACCTTCGCTGTTCCGGACGAAGCGTGGCACGGTGGCATCCTCCGTTTCGGAAAGTGCTTCCTGTTCTGTCAGGGTATGGATCGAGCTGATCGGCTGGATGCGCTCGTGGCCCGTCACCGGCAGTTGCTCCACAGGCACCTTGTTCAACTCGTTGTAGTAGACGTATTGTGAGCCGTAATGCACCACGCGCGGCAGGAACCAGGCCACGGCGATCAGCAACAAGAGGCTCACGAGCGAACCCATCACCTTCTTCCACGCCGCCGATCGGCGGAACACTTTTCGCACGATCACCACCACCACCAGCGCCATGATGATCCAGAAGAAGTACTTGCGGATGCCCAGCACCAACGGTTGGTACATGGCGCGCATGACGAACAAGCTGTAGAGCGCGACCAGGAAAACGATGATCGCTACGATGGGCTTCCGCTTGATCCACGAACCGACGCGACGCGCGATACCCTTGCGCAGGTTGTACACAAGCCAGTACAGCTGGCCTTTATCGTCCTCCTGTTCGGTGGGCATCAATGATCCGCTCATCACTTCTTGTCCGTGAACTTCTTGATGCCCGCCCGCCAATCCGGCTTCTCCTCGGCCGGTGGTTCTTCCTTTGGTGATGTACTCGCGGCTGCGGCCTTGTCAGGGCGTTGTACCGGATCGGCGCTTCGTGGTGAAGGCGTTTCGTGCCCATGTGCCGTGGCTTCCATCCGGTCCATCTTGTTCAGCACCTCGCGCACGGGTGCCATGTTGAAGCGGCTCTTGAAGATCAGCACGGCGGCGTAGAAACCGAGCATCAGGCCCACCACGGCAATGGCCCCGGTGATCAGGTCCAGCAGCGCATGTGCGCCACCCACCGCAATGGCGATGGCCGTGAAGACACCGCTGATCACGATCGCTATCACCAGCTTCTGCTGGAATGGTTGCAGGTGGATCAGGCCCTTCTCCAACAACACCGGGCTCTTGTGCTGGTGCGTCAGGTCGTACCAGCGCGTGTTCCAGCGGCGCCCCTTGTTCAGGTCCATGTAGTAGAACAGGATGCCTGCGACAAAGGCGATCCCCAAGGTGAGCAAGGTGTCCATGGTCTATGCGGTGAGTTTTCCAAAAATACCGTGATGTTCCTGCAACTCCTTGATCACCCAGCGTTGGTAATGCTCGGGCCAGGCCTTGTACCGCTGGTAGAAATCGGGCTTGTTGAAGGTATAGCGCACCAGCTCATTCACCGCGAAGATGTTCGCGATCAACTGCCAGATCACCGTGCGCACCTGCACATGCTGCTCCTTCACCGGATGGATCAGATGGTCGCGGATCAAGGCTTCACCGCCGGCCTGCACCTTCTCGTTCCGCTGCAAGGCGCGACGCACATCCTCCAACTGGAAATAGTCATCGCCCAACAGACCCTTCTTCTGCAGCGTGTTGATCAGGCCCTTGCGCTTGCTGTCCGTGAGCCCAACCAACTCCACCGGCTCATCCAACTTCAGGCTGGCATTCGCGAGCAGCAGGTCCAGTTGATGATCCAGCAGCGCGGGCACCGCATGGAAGTGCGCGTAGGAGTGTTGCACCAGGCCGTTGCTGAAGAGGAAACCGACC
>JBGTIB010000231.1:0-3907 GCA_041745875.1 Flavobacteriales bacterium
GTTGAGCTTGATGGCCTGACGCAACAGATCGGTGAAGGCCTTCTCATCGATGGCCTCACCTTCGTGCAACTTGTACTTTCGAATGCCGCGCTCCTCGTCCTTCTCGGTCAGCTTGAACAGGCCGCTGGTGTCCTTCAGCAAGGCGCCTTTGTGGAACCACACGCTCACACAGGTCTTGAAGGCGTGCATGCCGATCATGATACCGTCATGGTCGAAGTGGGGACCGTTCCAACGCCAGGTCTCCTCGATATCCTCGTCCCTTGCGTGTACCAATTGCCGTAAACGCACCAGCAACTTGCGCTGCCATTCGGGTTGTTCGGCGATGTAGAGGTTGATCTGCTCCTGAGCGTGCATGTGATGGACCGCAATGATAGGACGAAGCTAATACCCATTGTGGGCCACGCAAGCCGATCGTGCCCGAACGTCGCCTTCAGGCCCGCTCAAGGATCGTGGCATAACCTTGCCCAACGCCGATGCACATGGTGCAAAGGGCATAGCGCTTCCCGCTTTCGTTGAGTTCGATGGCCGCTGTTTGCAGCAAGCGGGCCCCGCTCATGCCCAAGGGATGCCCCAGCGCGATCGCACCACCGTTCGGGTTGATACGCGGATCATTGTCCGCGATCCCCAGGCTGCGGGTGCAACTCAGCACCTGTGCAGCGAAAGCCTCGTTCAGCTCCAGGATGTCGATGTCGGCCAGGCTCAATCCGGCGCGCTTCAGGGCTAGCTTGGTGGCGTTCACCGGCCCGATGCCCATGATCCGTGGCTCCACACCCACCACGGCACTGCTCACGATGCGGGCCAGTGGTGTCAATCCATGGGTTTTCAGCCCGGTTTCACTGGCCACCAGCACCGCTCCAGCACCATCGTTGAGGCCACTCGCGTTGCCCGCCGTCACACTGCCATCCTTCCGGAACGCGGGGCGCAATTTGGCGAGGCCTTCCAGCGTCGTGCCTGCTTTCACGAATTCGTCCTGACCGAAGAGGATGGGATCGCCCTTGCGTTGCGGTATGGGCACGGCCACCAGTTCCTTCGCCAGGCGACCGTTCCCCTGCGCTGCTGTTGCCTTCTGCTGGCTCCACAACGCGAACGCGTCCTGGTCCTCACGCGAAATGGCCTGGTCCATGGGCAGGTCCAGCAGGTTCTCGGCCGTTTCGCCCATGGCGTCCACACCGTACTGCTCCTTCATGCGCGGGTTCACGAAGCGCCAGCCGAAGCTGCTGTCGAAGAGCTGTGCATCGCGGCCGTAGGGTGTGCTTGTTTTGTTCATCACCCAGGGGCCACGCGTCATGTGCTCCACACCACCAGCGATGAACAGCTCCCCATGGCCTGATGCAATGGCACGCCCGGCCTGTACCACAGCGCTCATGCCGCTGGCACAAAGCCGGTTCACGGTCTCGCCGGGCACGGTAACAGGAAGGCCGGCCAGCAGTGCGGCCATGCGGGCCACGTTACGGTTATCCTCACCGGCCTGGTTGGCACAACCCATGATGACATCATCGATCGCGGTCGGATCGAGCTCCGGGTGGCGCTCCACCAATGCTTTGATCACATGCGCGGCAAGGTCATCGGTTCGAATTGGGGCAAGGCTGCCCGTGAAACTGCCGATCGGTGTGCGTATGGCATCGACGATGTATGCGTCCCTCATCTCAAGTGTTCGGTTGTTCGTCGGGGAACCAATCCTTGCCTGTGCGATAGACGGTCCCTTTGAAGAGCGCCACGGTCTCGCCGCGCTGGTTGGTCACGGTGATGTGATAGATCCCGATGCTTCGGCTCAGGCTCTTCTCCTCACTGGTCGCGGTCAGCACGTCACCTGCTTTCACCGCCTTGGTATGGCTGATGGAGGTTTCCACGGACACGCTTTGGATACCATGGCTGTTCGACGCGAAGGCCAGGCAGCTGTCGGCCAGCGAATAGGTGATGCCGCCATGGGCGATGGCGAAACCGTTCAGCATTTCCTGTCGCACGGTCATGCGCAGTACACACATGCCCCTCTCCACCACAATGCGCTCGATCCCCAGCCAGATGCTGAAGGGGTCGTTGTCGTACATGCGGGCTACGACGCGTTGGGCTAGGGTGGGCATGGGTTCCGATAGGTATCGGACGCGAAGGTATCGTGTCTGAAATAGTAGCATGTCGACCCGGAGGGTCGACGCTACGGTTGCGTGACCGCCACCGTAGTGGATTGACGATGAGCCTTAGAACATCTCTCTGGTCAACACGCCCTCGTGTTCCAACATCCACTTCTTCCGCCACAGTCCACCGACGTAACCGGTCAGCAGGCCATCGACGGCGATCACACGGTGACAAGGCACGATGATCGGGATGGGGTTGGAGCCGCAGGCCTGTCCCACGGTGCGGGCGATGGCCTTGCCGCCAATGCGCAAAGCGATCTCCGAATAGGTGCGTGTGTCCCCGAAACGGATGTCCGCGATCGAAGCCCATACCAGTTGCTGGAACCGGGTGCCCTTGTGTTGCAGCGGTAGGTCGAAGTGCTTGCGTCTGCGGTGGAAGTAGGCGTCCAACTGCTTTTGCGCTGTGACAAGGACCTTGGGTGGCTTGGCCTGGCGCACGTGCAAGGCCTCGAAGGAGAGGCGTGTGATCAGTTCACCATCGCTCTCCACCCACACCTTGCCGATGGGACCGTCAACCACCACGACATGCAATGGAGCGAACAACTCCGGCTCGTTCGTATTCCGCTTTGCGGTCATTCGTTCTCAGGATAACTTGCCGAAAAATACAGCACATGGCCTGGTTCACCCCCGACTTCAATAAGTTCTTCATCGAACTGGCACCGAACAACAACAAGGAGTGGTTCGATGCGAATCGCAAGCGCTACGAGGGCAGTGTGAAGAAACCCTTCGAAGCCTTCGTGGCCGAGGTGATCAAGCAGGTGGCCAAGGTGGACCCCAAGGTGACGATCGATCCGCGCGAGGCGATCTTCCGCATCAACCGCGATGTACGCTTCAGCAAGGACAAGGCGCCGTACAAATCGCGCATGTCAGCGGTGGTGGCCGCCGGTGGTCGCAAGGACCACAGCAGCGGCGGCATCTACTTCGAGATCGGGCCGGAGAACGTGGCGTTCTATGGTGGGCAGTACATGCCGGACAAGGAACAGCTGCAGCGCATCCGGGAGCACATCGCCACTAACCTCGGCCAGTTCAAGAAGCTGCGCACGGCCAAAGCGTTCGTGGATCGTTTCGGGGAGATCCAAGGCGAGAAGAACAAGATCGTCCCCAAGGAATTCAAGGAGGGCTTGGCCAAGGAGCCCTTGATCGCCAACAAGCAGTTCTACTTCATGGCGGAATTGTCGCCCAAGATCGTGACGGATCCAGAACTTATGGCCATTCTCATGGACCACTACAAGGTCATGAAACCGATGAACGACTTCCTGGCAGCAGCTTTACAGAAGGGGTGAAAAAAGAAGGGCGCCTACCGAAGTAGCCGCCCCTCCCTTTCACCAATGAAAACTCGTTACTGTGCGATGTTTCCGCTGAGGTTGATCTCCAACTCGATATTATCGTTCAACACGGCATCCTGTGAGCCCGTGCTCCAGGTCACGCCATACTTCTGACGGTCGAAGGCGAGTTTGCCGGTGGCCTGTATGGCACCATTCGTTTCGTTTACGACGATGTCCGTAACTTTTTCCTCGTGGGTCGTGCCACGAATGGTAAGGTTACCTGTGGCGGTGTTCCCTTCCACACTGGTGATCACGAATGAAGCAGTAGGATGGTTGGCCACGTCGAAGAAATCGGGGCTCTTGAGGTGTCCCACGAGCATGCTCTGCGTATTCTTTTTCGAGCCCTCTGCGTCATACTTGTATTCCTCAGCGTCCTTCAGGTTGATCGAGTTCAGATCAGCGACAAAGGAACCACCTGCGATGGAGGGACCTTTGATCATCAACTTGGCT
>JBGTIB010000232.1:0-5479 GCA_041745875.1 Flavobacteriales bacterium
GGAGATCACGGAGGACGAGGCCGCCCAGGAGATGATGGCCGAGGTCCCCCTGCGCCGCTTCGCACAGCCGGAGGAGATCGCCGCGGCGGTCGCCTTCCTGGCCGGGCCATCGGCGGCATACATCAACGGCATCAACCTGCCGGTGGATGGTGGACGCACCGCCTGCCTCTGATCAGTGCACCTTCAGGCTGAGCGGGATCCGGTAGTACACCGGCACCGGATAACCGCTCTGGCTGCCCGGCACGAACTGCGGCAACAAACGCAGCACCCGCTCCACCTCCTGCTGCACGGCGGGGTCCGGGCGGGGGGTACATACCAACCTGCCGATCCGCCCCTGCGCATCGATCTCGAAAGTGACCATGGTGCGCACGGCTCCGCGCAAGCCCTGCGGCATGGTGAAATGCCTGCGCAGATGCGCTTCGATGCGGTCCTCGGTGCAGGCATCCACGCTGCGGGGCGAGCGCTTCAGACAATCCATGAAGTAGGGCCGCTGGGAAACTCCATCCCAAGGCAACGTCCCAGTGGAGGTGTCCGTTTCCGCGCGTCCCCCGGTCGGTTCGGGAGGACCTTCCTTGGGGCCTTCCTTATCCGGTCCATCCACTGGATCGGGTTCCGCTTCGTCGCCTTCATCCGGGGTCGGGTCGGGGGTCGCTGCCAGCAGCGAGGACGTCTTCCGCTTCGGTTCCGGCGCCGCGGCTTTGGCCTGTTCCTTCTCTATGATGATGACCTTGGGGAATTCATAGGGCGGCTCCGGTTCCAATGGCGGCGGTTCATACACGGGCTCGCGCGCGGCGCCACGCCATTCGAAGGCGACGAGCACCATTGACAAAGAGATCAGTGCTCCGAGGGCGGCACGGCGCGCCCAGCCGTTGCGGGCGCTGTGCCAGGGATGTGGTGTGTGCGGCATGTTCCTGTGCTTTCACATGGAACCCCGCCGCCGCCGTGATCATTGCGGCTTCTCCGCCAGCAGCCTGAAGCCTTTGCCGTGTATATTGATGATCTCCAGACGGGGGTCCTCGCGCAGGTACTTCCGCAGCTTGGCGATGTACACGTCCATGCTGCGCCCACTGAAGTAACTGTCATTCCCCCACACCTCGTTCAAGGCTTCACTGCGTTCCAACACTTCGCCGTTCCGGGCGCATAGCAGGTGTAATAATTGCGATTCTTTGGTCGTGAGCCTGCGTTCACCCACCGGTGTGCGCAAGATCTGTTTACGATGATCGAAGCTGCTCTCACCGAAGTGGTACTGTTCGGGTTCCTCCTGCCGCGGTTCCACACCCATGGATCGGCGGAGTACTGCTGCGATGCGCAGGAGCAGCTCATCCATGCTGAAAGGCTTGGTGATGTAGTCGTCCGCCCCGTCCTGGAAGGCCTGCAGCGTATCCTGCTTCATGCTCTTGGCGGTGAGGAAGACGATGGGCGTGGTCTGGTCCGTCCGGCGGATCTCGCGCGCCAGTGTGAAACCGTCCTTCACCGGCATCATCACATCCAGAAGGATCAGATCGTACTTCCCTTTCCTGTAAGCCTCCCAACCCTGCTGACCATCGGTGTGCAGGTCCACCAGATAGCTCTTGGCCTTGAGGTACTCGGCGAGCAACTGACCCAGGTTGGGGTCATCCTCTACGAGCAACAGTTTCACTGCCTGTGACATGTTCGAAGGGGATGAATGTATGGAAGGTACTGCCTCGCCCGGAGGCGCTCTCCAGGCGGATGTGGCCTCCGTGGCGCTCCACCACGGCTTTCACATAACTAAGACCCAGTCCGAAGCCCTTGGCATTGTGGATGTTGCCGGTGGGCACCCGGTAGAGGCGCTCGAAGATCTTGCGGTGTTCGGAAGTGGGGATGCCGATGCCATTGTCGCTCACACTGATGGTGATCCCTGAATCGTCGCTGCGCGTCGCGATCCGGATCCGTGGCTCCTGCTGCGTGTACTTCACGGCATTGTCCACCAGGTTGTAGAGCAGGTTGGTCAGGTGGATCCGGTCGCCCAATACACGGTGGATCTCCGCCTTCAGATCCAGCTCGATGCGGCCATTGCGACGTTCGATCAGGATGCTGCTGCTGCGCACCACATCTTGGATCAGGGCATGCACATCCAGTTCCACGCGTTTCACCACCATCTGCCCACCGCCCTGAACGGCACTCTGTAACACGTTCTCCACCAAGGCCCCCAGGCGTTTGTTCTCGTCGCGGATCATGTTGGTGAAGGAGCGTACCTGGGCTTCGTTGCGTGGCATGGAGGGGTCTGAAAGTGCCTCGCAAGCCAGGCTGATCGTGCTGATGGGGGTCTTCAGTTCGTGCGTGAGATTGTTCACCAAGTCGTAGCGGATGTCGCTGAGCCGCTTCTGGCGGAAGATCATCCGGATGGCGATGGCGAAGGCCAGGATGATCACCACGATGAACAGGGCGGCGATCAGCAGCATGGGCAGCATGCCGGCGAGCAACACCGCCTGTTGATCGGGAAGCGACACATGCAGGTAATGTGCCTCGCCCACCAGGTCATGGCGAAAGAGACGCACCCGATAGCGCGATGCGGCCAGGCTCTCATCGGGCATGTCCGCCGGGGGGATCACCTGCTGACCCGCGCTGGTGAGAACACCATAGCGGTAGCCTACGCCGATCCCATGCGCCAGGAACTCCTCCTTGATCAACGAATCGATCTGCTGGGGATCCACCCTGTCCCGGATGTCGCGTTTCAACTCGGCCGCAAGGATGTTGCGCACCATGTCCGCTACCAGGGCTTCGTGCTCTTCCTCGTCCAGTTCCGCATGGATCTCGATGGTGCCCCCCAGGCTGTCAGAACGCAGCCGCCGTTCCACCTCCAACACGGCCGACACGCGAACCGCATCCTCATCCCCCATGGCCTTGTGCTCGTTCCGCGCCAGGATCGAACCGGTGCTCGTACGTCGCAGCGTATCCAATCGGAGCAACAACCTTCGCCCCACCTCGTGGCGTTGCATGTCCTGCAACTTCTCCATGCGTTCGAGGCGATCGCTCACGGAGAACAGGGCGTTCTCCACACCTTGGGCGAATTGGGTCTCCTGCAGGTCGATGGTACTGCGGATCCAATACACCTGGATGCTCACCAGACCGATCAACGCAATGCCGATCGCCACCAAGAGGGCCATGGTCCAGCGCTTCTCCACGGAACGAATGTATCGGGGGCGCTGCCCGGCACCCTTTGGTTAACGTAGTTTAACGTTCATTCCCAGCGCATTACGCCTAGCCAGGAGGGCGCCCCTGTTACCTTTGGACCACATGCTTCCAAGCCATTGGAAGATGATGTCACGATCACGAAGCTGGTACGCGGAGTTGGTTTGCCTCCGGTACTGCGCAACAAGGGTGCAGGAGGGTCCCACACGGGGCCCTTCAGCATGTTCAGCCCAGTCGTTTGCCCACGCGCAACAGCGACACCACCGCCGCCAGGGCGACCAACAGACCCAGGAATTCCCGCACCACTTCAATGTGCGGTGCTTCCGCCTGCATGGTGCCGACGATGGAGGGCATGCCACTGTCCACCCAACTCACGAAGCCGGGTACCAGCATGGCCATCCAAACGGTGATCACCACGGCCACCGCGACGGTGGGCATCTTGTAGAAACGCCCCGTGGCGGCCAGGCCCCACAACAAGGCCACCGCACCATAGGCGAGGATCCATACCAGGGGATCTGGATCGTTCCACTGCAACACGGCGAAGAGCGCGAAGAGCAAGGCGATGATGAGGGCGGGGATACGCATGGGATGTGGGGATCAGAATTCGATGCGGTAGCTCAGGTTGGGGATCAGGCCCAACTGGTACTGGGTGACCACCTCGGCCTTGCGATGGTCGTAATAGCGGTAGGCCTCGTTCCGTATGTTGGCCACGTTCTGCAGGTCCAGCGCCCACATACCGGTGCGACCGCTGCGGTCCATCTTGCGGTAGATCCGCAGGTCGGCGCGATAGACATCGTCCATTTGCGCGGACCAGGGTGCGGCGGTCACGAGCGGTATGGCCACCCCATAGAACGGCGTGTAGCGATGCCCACCCATGGCGAAGACCCTTGCGCTCACACCCCAGGTGCGCACCCGGTCCTCCTTCGCCTTGCGCCATTCGCGCCCGCCCATGGCATTGGCCATCCACCGCCCGTTCCAGCGGGTATCGCGTTCCACGTCGCCGACCATGTAGGTGCTTTGGTACACCGTGCCATTGGCCTGCATGAACCAGCCCCGGTCGAAGGCGCGGTTCATGGAGAGCTCCATACCCATGTTGCGCGCTTCACCATCCGATACCTGTGGCAACAGTTGCGGCTCATCCCACACGTTCACCGTTCCGATGGACCCAGCCTGCTGGATCATCACCAGCGGTGATAGTTCCGGCATTTGTGAGAGTTGCTGATGGTACAATTCCAAACGGAAGCTGAGGCGCTCGTTCACGGCATGGTCATACCCCAGCACGATGTCCTCGCTGCGCAGCAGGTCCAGTTCATTGTTGTTCACGAACATCTGGTGGATGTTCATGTTCAGCAATTGGTGGTTGGGCAACTGGCTGCGCACCCCGTAGGACAGCGCCACGGCCCGGCCTTTCGCCATGCGCCAGCGCAGACCCACGCGTGGTTCCAGTATTTCACTGCCGTTGAAGACGAAGTAGCTGTACGCCAGGCCAGCGGTGGCTTGCAGGTGCTCCGTCAGCTCGAAGCGGGCGTGGACGAAGGGGCGCAGCAACCAGCCCGTGAGCTCCTGCCGGTAGAGATTGATCACCCGCCGCTCCATGGCGCTGCCGCCATAGCCATAGCGGAAACGCCCACCGACCGCGCCTTCCACTTGCGCCACAGCGGAGAGTTTCCGTTCGTCCATGCGATGGTACGAGTAGCCTTGCATGCTCAGGTCGGTATCAAAGCGTTCCTCATCGCGATCCTGAAAACTTGCGCTCCAGACCACCGTGCTGCTGAACATGCTTCGCTGACCCAGGGGCAACCGAAGCGTGGTGCCCATGGCTCCCATTTGCGCGGTGTAGGTGATGGCCTTGCTGTCCTTGTCGAACTCCCAGGTGGTGGTATCCTCCTTCAGCGCGAACTCGTTGCTACTGATGCCGCTCAGGCCGAACAAACGCACCTCCCCCCGCTTGCCCAGCCGGGTGCCCACGTGGAACGATAGGTCCTGGAAGGCGATGGCCTCATCGCCCAGGTCCACGCCCATGGCGCTGAGAATGCCCAGTGTGCTGTAACGGTAGTTCACCAGGTAAAAAGCCTTCTCGCTTTTTCCGATGGGCCCCTCGGTGCTCAGATCCAAGCCCAGCAGACCGGCCTGTGCGGTCCACTCGCGCGCCCGGGTGTTGCCGCGCCGCAACTCCATGTCCATGAGCCCGCCCAGTGCGTTGCCGTACATCACCGGCGATACACCCGTGCGCAGCCGCGAGGGGCCCAGCATCTGCGCGCTCAGGATATTCACCCCGCCGCCGCTTAATGTGGGCAGATCGGTGGGGGTGCCGGCATTGCCCAGG
>JBGTIB010000233.1:0-8777 GCA_041745875.1 Flavobacteriales bacterium
GATGGTCGTCAGCGCCAACGCAACGAACGCGCGCCGCAGCAACCGCGATCCGAAAGCCCACGGCCCGAGAAACGCATGGACCCCGCCAAACCGGACTATGCGGCCATGACCAAGGAACTGTTCGGAGAGGAAAAGCCATCGGGTACCAAGCCTGAGAAGAAGGAGAAGAAACGCTCCGGCTTCGGGCTCGGCCGCCTGTTCGGCAAGTAGACCGACGGTCCGGAACACATTGAAAAAGCCGGGGGTCGCCCCCGGCTTTTTCTTTTCCGTTATCCGCGGTCAGACAGTTACGGCCACACGTTGAGGGACCGCTTCAGGACGTTCTCGTGCAGCCTTCAACTCCGCCTGTAATTGGCGGCTCGTCTTGCTGCTGCCATCGTGGCTCCAGCCCGGAGGCCCGAAGGCGTACATGAACTTGTCCTTCCACTTGGGCGACCTCTTCATGTCCTTCCAGATCTCCTGGAATTCGAAGATGTTGTGCTTGATCGGGTTGTAGCTGTTCGGGTCGTGGCTGATGCCGTACTTGGGCTGCAGGCCCTTGATGGGCTCCTGCCAGGTGCCATAGAGTTTATCCCAGATCACCAGGATCCCTCCGTGGTTGCGATCCAGGTACTCGGTGTTGCTGCTGTGATGGACCGTATGGATGTATGGAGTGTTGAACAGCTTCTCGTACCAACCGAGGGAAGGCACCAGTTGCGAGTGCAGGAAGAACTGGTAGAACGCGTTGACGATGAGCGCCGTAGCGATCATGATGGGTTCAAAGCCGAGCAGCGGCATCCAGATCCAGAAAATGGGCTTGTACAGGGTGATGAACCAGCCGTTGCGAATGGAGACCGTGAGGTTGAAGGTGCGCGCCGAGTGGTGCGGCAGGTGCGCGGCCCACAACAGGCGGATGTTGTGGCTGAGGCGGTGGTGCCAATAGAAGTTATGGTCGTCCGCGATCATGCAGATCACCCAGATGTACCAGGCGAAGCCCAATGAGGAATAGCCCAGGAATTCCTCCCGGATCGGCTCCGCCAAGGCGAACAGGAACAGATAAAGCGAGATCTCGAAGACGTTGGTGAGGAAGCGGACCACCGTGGCACCGATGGCGATGACCGCCCCGGAGAACGACTCCTTCAGGTCGTAAAGGTGTTTCGCCCGCAGGTACTCGATGACGATGAGAATGACGAATATCGGGTAGACGTACTTGAGGCCGATCATCTGGATGGGCAGTTCAGGCAGTTGGGCCGCCATCTCCTTCCAAGCCTCTATCAGGTTGAATGACATGCTGTTCCTTAAGTACTGGGTTGAACGATAGGCCGAACTTGCATTCGGCGCGCCGCGAAGGTATCGGGATCAGCCGAAGGAACACGGCGAAGGTTTTTGCCGGACTTGTGTTCCAAGCCGAATGATCGGAAGGCATTGCCATATTTGTCACATGCGATCGATCCTCCTGCTTTCCATGCTCTCCACACTGATGGCGACCGCACAGCCCGCCATCAACGGCCCCATGCCCGGCCATGTGGACTTCCTGGAGGCGAAGATCTGGCTGCAGTGCCACGGGCAGTGCACGGCATCCCTCACCGTGTGGCCTGTACATGCGCCTGACAGTGCATGGCACACGCGCAGCATCACCAGCGATGCCTACAGCGCACATGCCATGGAGTTCATCGTCAATGGCTTGCGTCCCGGGCTCGACTACCAGTACCAGGTGCACGTGAACGGCGTGACCATCCCCTTCCCGGAGCCCCTCTCCTTTCGCACACAAAGCATCTGGAAGCACCGGGGCGATGCGCCGGATTTCACCATGGCCATGGGAAGTTGCACATATGTGAACGAGCCGGACCATGATCGTCCCGGGCGGGCCTTCGGCGATACGTACGGCGTCTTCGACGCCATCGCAGACAAGGAACCCGACCTGATGCTCTGGATGGGGGACAACGTCTATCTCCGCGAACCGGACTGGGGCAGTCGCAGCGGGTACCTGCACCGGTACACGCACACACGATCGGTGCGTGAGATGCAGCGCCTGCTGCGTGCCACCAAGCACTATGCGATCTGGGACGACCACGACTTCGGTCCCAACGATGCGAACGGTAGTTGGGTGCATGCGCCCATGTCGCGGGACATTTTCGACCTCTTCTGGGCCAATCCCACCTGCGGTGTACCGGGTGCCGAACAGAGCACGGCCACCATGTTCTCCCACGCCGATGTGGACTTCTTCCTGCTGGACAACCGCACCAACCGCGTGCCTGCGGGCATGGTCACCATGGAACCCGCCATGCTTGGCAAGGGACAGTTGAATTGGCTCATCCAGGCATTGAAGTACAGCAAGGCATCCTTCAAGATGGTGGCCATGGGCGGGCAGGTCCTGAACAGCGCAGCAGTGTTCGAGAACTACGCCACCATTGCCGGAGAACGCGACGAACTGCTACGCCGCATCGAGGAGGAAGGCATTAGGAACGTGATCTTCCTCAGTGGTGATCGACACTTCGGTGAGTTGAGCCAGGTGCCGCTCAAGGATGGGCGTGTCCTCTACGATCTCACCGTTTCGCCCCTCACCGCCGGACCGTTCAGCCCCAATGAAACGAACGCGCACCATGTGGAAGGCACCCGCGTGGTGGAGCGCAATTTCGCCACGTTATCATTCACTGGTACCCTCGACGCACGCGTGATGCGCATCGAAGTGTTCGCAGCGGATGGGCGCCAGCTCTGGGAACGTAGCATCGCACGGCAGTAGGTCGGTCGGGGTCGATACCTTCCGGATCAACCCCGGAACCGGCCCATATGAACGAGCTCCTCCAAAGGCTTTCTGGGACTGTGGTTCGTTTCACGCACGCGCAGGTCCTCCGGCAACGCGCTGGCATCACCCGGATATCCCAGTGCGATGATCGTGACCAGGTCGACCGTATCCGGAATGCCACAACGTTCGCGGGCGATATCGGGATCGAAGCCCCCCAACTGGTGCAAACCCATGCCTTGTGCCGAGGCCTGCAGGGTCAGTTGCGCGATGGCCAGTCCCAGATCGTGCCAGGCATGGTGGTTGGGCACCTCGAGCCTTTCAAAATTGCGTTGTACCATGCACAGGATCAGTACCGGCGCATGGTGGGCCCAGCGGCGATTGCTCTCGTTCAGCGCGGCGAGCAGCTCGGCATGCCCCTCCGCATCACGGTGTGTCACCAGGAAGCGCCAGGGCTGCTCGTTCCTGCTGCTGGGCGCCCAGCGTGCGGCTTCCAGCACCAGTTCCAGATCCGCTTCGAGAACAGGCCGGTCGGCAAAAGCGCGCGGGCTGTATCGTTGGTTCAGCAGGGGGTGTATCGCCAGCGGCGAACGTTCCAGCTTGGTGTCCGTCAGGCTCATTGGGCACGCACATCGAAGGTGAGACGTACCGTGTCGTGTATCATGCGATCGCCCAACTCCTCGAAAAAGGCGCCGGACCGGTATCGGATGTCATACTTCGCACGATCGAATTCGAGGTTCGCCGCTGCATGGACCACCTCCCCCACCTTCCGGAGCAACACCTCGAAGGTGACAGGATGGGTGATGCCCTTGACCGTGAGGTCGCCCGTGACACGGTAGTTCGGCTGCCCACTGTTGGCGGGGAGTCCTTCCACCTTCGTGGTCCGGAACGTCGCTTCCGGATGGTTCTCCACATCGAAGAAGTCCGCTGACTTCAGGTGGTTCACCAACTTCTCGTTGGAACCAGGGTTCGTGATGTCGCTACAAGTGATGGCTGTCATGTCCATCGTGATGTCGGCGGCACCGAGATCGCGGCCGTTCATGATGATGGTACCCTTCTTCACACCAAGGGTCCCGGTATGTTCGCCGGTCACCTTCGTTCCCGTCCACAGTACCTGGCTGGCGGAGGGATCGATGGCAAAGTCCTGCGCGCTGATCGCACAAGTGACAAGAAGCAGTGAAGCAAGGGTGAGGGATCTCAACAGGTACATGAGGGTCTATGAGCTATGTGATCGTGGTGGATGAACATCATGAACACAATGGGTGCCGGGATCGTTCAGCCCCGACACTGGTCCAGGATGCGATTGAGCGCGGCAGCATCGTCATCGCTGAGACGGCTCAGCATGTCCAGCAGGGAAGCCCGGTTCTTGCGTTCATGATCCTGCAACAGCGCCAGGCCCTTCTCACTGATGCGCACGTACACCACACGTCGGTCTTCCTCGCACCGTTCGCGTTCCACCAATTTCTTGGCGATCAGCTTGTCCGTGAGGCGTGTTGCATTGGGCGAACGGTCGATCATGCGCTCCTTCACGCCGTGCATGTTCATGCGGCCTTTGGCACCCCGCAGGATGCGCAGGATGTTGTACTGCTGCGGACTGATCCCGTAGGGTTTCAGGAGGTCCACCTGCAGCGCCTTGAACCAGTTCGCCGTGAACATCACGTTGAGCATCGCCTTCTGCTGTTCGCTTTCGAAGCGGCTGCGCAATTCATCGTCGATCCGGGCCATGCGACAAAAATACGCGATCGTATTATTCTCCATGGAATATTATTTACCCATGAATGATCTTGACCGTTGTGGTACGGCCGCGATAAATTAGCGCCCCATGAAGAAAATGGCACACCTGCTGTACATCCCCCTGGTCCTTTTGCTGGCATGCGATGAACCCGCTGGAAATGGAACGATCGCTGACACCACAGAGGTTCCGGTCGCCACATCCACAGGCACCACGGGTACCACGCTACATGCCCCCACCACCAAGATCAAGCTGGAGCCCTCCGAACGGGATGCCTGGCAAAAGCCTGAGGAACTAATGGCGATGATGGACAACGACCTCACCGGTCTTGTCATCGCCGACCTCTTCGCCGATGATGGATACTTCACCTTCCGCCTCGTCGCTGCCGGGGCCCATGTCATTGCCATTGAGAACGACCCCGCCAAGGTCGCTCAGCTGGAAGCGAAGAAGAAGGAGTTCGAATTGACGGACGAACAGCTTACGATCCGTGCCGTCCCGGTGGGTGACCCTGGTATCGCACCCGGTGAGGTGGATGTCGCCGTGATCGTGCATCAGTTCGCGGGCATCAAGGACAAGAAGACCTACTTCGAAATGTTGCGCCGCGGCATGCTCCCGCCACGCCCCCTGTTCGTGATCGAGTGGCAGAAACGCGAAACCCCGGTGGGACCGCCGGTCGCACAACGTTTGAACGAGGATGAGGTGATGGACATGTTGGGTGGCGTGGGCTTCACCGATATCGGCGCACATTCCCTGAAGATGCCCTACCAGGTGCTCTACTTCGCTTCCGACCCCATCGACGAGGGCAGCGACATGGAATAAGTCCCGTAGGACACTTACTTGGAAGAGCTCGGTCTTGCAGCACTTGCAGGCTTCTCGCCTTCCGTGCGCGCCACTCCTTTGTACGAAAAGAAAAGATTGGCCCAAATGATCTTCGAAAGGGCATAGAACAAGGGGCCGAAGACCAACAGACCCACGAGAACGGCCGTGACCGCCACCCATGGTTCGGCCGTGGGTAGCAACACGGTGATCGCAACGTAGATCGAAACGAAGAGCCCGACCGCCAGGCCATATGCCACATACATGGCCCCGTAATAGAAGCCCGGCTCAGGGGTATACCTGCGTTCACATACCGGGCAATGCTCCAACACGTCCCCTGCCTTCAACAGGTTGTAGGGGTTGGGGTCGACGAAGAAAGCCCCTTCGTGACAATGGGGGCACTTGAATTTCAGGATACTGTGCAGTTTCGAACCGCTGCTGCTCATGGGCGGCAAAGTTACCGCACCTCCAAGCTCTTGTCGGATGACGTTCGTCAGTCCTCCTCGGGTACCAGCTTCAGCGAAACGGCGTCGATATAGTAGTAGGCATAGCGATTGTCGTAGCCCTCGATGAGGTTCTCGCTCTCCATGCCCACGTAGGGGAATACGCCGAGTACGATATACTGCTCCTTGCCCAGTGCTTTGAAGGTGCCCCGCACTTCGGTCCATTTGCCCTTCTCGGTGATCATGTCCTTCAGGAACACATCGGGTACGTATTCCATGAACTTGCGGTGGTTCTCGCTCATGGGCACCTTGCTGAAGTAGGCACCCACGCCCATGATCGAACGATCGCTATTGCCCGACAAGGCCACTTGGAACACCAATTCGTAGGTAGCGCCTTTCACCAGGGGTGCGATGAGCTCACTGGTGAGGTATTCCGAGTAGGCGTTCCAACCGGGCATGAACACATCCTCCGGGTCGTTCGCATCGAAGTTGCGGCGCACATCATCCTTCCAACCGAAGAAGCCGGCATACTGCTCGCCCTCGAACGGCTCCATGGTTCCGTAATCGTTCACGGGAATGCCCACCGTCTTTGACGAAGCCTTCTTCACGAAGATCTCCGAGAGGCCCAGCGTGGCGTTCGTCCACCCCGTGGCATTGTTGAACTTATCGTAGGTGGACACCGATCTGTCGAGGAACTCGAATCCACCGTTCCGCACCAATTCCATGTCGGTGCTTTGCGCCTGAAGGGCTGGTGTGATGACCAGACATAGGGCGGTCAAGAGGGTCGAATGTTGCATCATGGCGGGCGACTGGTCAATTTTCGGGCCAGCGTAGGGGCGCCAATGTAGCATGCCCCTGCCTATCGTTCCTTCAGTCGATCGGCGAACACCTTGCGGAACTTCTCCAGCTTGGGCTGTATCACCATCCGGCAGTAGCCCTGGTCCGGATTGTTGGCAAAGTAGTCCTGGTGGTAGTTCTCAGCCTCGAAGAACTCACCAGTGGGTGTGATCTCCGTAACGATGGGTCCCGCGAATGCCTTGCTCCGGTCCAATTCGGCCTTGTAGCCTTCGGCGATCCGGCGTTGTTCATCATTCGCGAAGAACACGGCCGAACGGTATTGGGTTCCCTCGTCAGCGCCCTGCCGGTTCAACGTGGTGGGATCATGCGTAAGCCAGAACACTTCAAGGATCTGATCGAGGCTTACCACCTTGGGGTCGAAAAGGATCCGTGCAACTTCCGCATGCCCGGTCGTACCGGTGGTGACCTGCTTGTAGGTGGGGTTCTGCACGTGGCCGCCCATATAACCCGAGGTCACCTTGTGCACGCCATTCAATTCAGCGAAAACGGCCTCCACGCACCAGAAGCATCCGGCGCCGAGGGTGATGGTATCCAGATCGTCGGGCATATGTGGAGGGTCTTGGATGATACGGTCCTGCGCCGAGTTACCTCCACCACAGGCCAACAGTGAAAAGCCTAAGGCTGAGCATACGACGAGCGACCGTATCGTTTGGTTGTGGGCCAGGTTCATGGTCCTCATGGAACAACGACAACGATACAATGGTTCCGCGTATTCTCCAAGGGGTGAACTTGGAGTTTGCGAGGGAGCGGGAGACGGGATTCGAACCCGCGACATTCAGCTTGGGAAGCTGATGCTCTACCAACTGAGCTACTCCCGCTTGGGGGATGCGAATGTAGCATACCGGAGTGCTTCGCAGGCACGTAACAACGGTCAGGAATACGGCCTGGGGCTTAACCTATATTTGACCGCACCTTAACACCGCCTTCCCGTGAGCAACGGACCTTTGCAGCGATCTATGGAAGACCTCATGGCAGGAGCTTTGACGCAAAAAGTGTTGTTGGTGGATGATGAGCCCGATATCGTCGAGCTCCTGAAGTACAACCTGGAACGCGAGGGCTACCACGTGCTTACGGCTCTCAATGGACGGGATGCACTTCGCCTCGCCAAGTCGGGACGTCCCGATCTGATCGTGTTGGACATCATGATGCCCGGCATGGACGGCGTGGAGGTCTGCAATCAACTGCGGCAATTGCCCGAGTTCAAGCATACCCTGATCACTTTCCTTACGGCGCGTGGCGAGGACTATTCGCAGATCGCTGGATTCGATGCCGGAGCGGACGATTACATCACCAAGCCGGTGCGTCCCAAGGTCTTCGTGAGCAAGGTGAAGGCCTTGTTGAAGCGCAGTGGCAGTGACCGCCCCGAAGGGACGATGCTGGAGTCGAACGGCGTGCGCATCGACCTGGAAAAGGTGATGGTGTACGTGGCCGACAAGGAGTTGCAGTTGCCCAAGAAGGAGTTCGAACTGCTTGTGTTGCTGATGAGCAAGCCGGGCAAGGTCTTCAAGCGCGACGAGATCTATGGTCAGATCTGGGGCAATGAGCTCTTCGTAGGCGACCGCACCATCGATGTGCATATCCGCAAGTTGCGTGAGAAGATCGGCGACGACAGGATCAAGACGATCAAAGGCATCGGCTACAAGTTCGACGCCTGAACGGGCACCTACCCTTCCACTTATATTTGCGGCTTGCCTGCTTGTAGGCAGGCCCGCTGCACTTTCGGGGTGTGGCTCAGCCCGGTAGAGCGCTACGTTCGGGACGTAGAAGTCGGAGGTTCGAATCCTCTCACCCCGACCAGATCAAAGCCCTTGCGACGAAGTCGCAGGGTTTTTTCATGGACGCCCGAGCCAAGCCAAGCTTGAGCGAGGAAGTCCATGAAAAACCCCGTGAGCGAAGCGAGCAGGGCTTGGATATGAGGCCACCCCCTCCAAGGATAGCCCGTCTCGGGCAATCCTCTCACCCCGACCAGATCAACGCCCTTGCGACGAAGTCGCAGGGGTTTTTCATGGACGCCCGAGCCAAGCGAAGCTTGAGCGAGGAAGTCCATGAAAAAACCCCGTGAGCGAAGCGAGCAGGGTTTTGATATGAGGCCTCCCCCCTTAAGGAAAGCCCGTCTCGGGCAATCCTCTCACCCCGACCAGATCAACGCCCTTGCGACGAAGTCGCAGGGGTTTTTCATGGACGCCCGAGCCAAGCGAAGCTTGAG
>JBGTIB010000234.1:0-59100 GCA_041745875.1 Flavobacteriales bacterium
CACGCCTGTGCCCTTTTCCGCGATGATGCCCTTGTAGAGTTCATCGCTGGTGCAGTCCGGCACATCGTGGCCGATGTAGGTGTGGTTGTCGCAGTGCGTGCTGCCGTTCAGGACGTACACGCCGTTCAGTTCGGCATGTGCTTCTGGACCAGCGAGCGCGATGTTCACTTCATTGCGGACCAGCCCGCCATGCAGTGTCGTGGTGTCGATGCTGAAGCGGCCTTTCGCACCAATGCTCACGCCATCGAGGCCGATGTGCGCGGGTCCGTTGGCTTCGTTCTGTAGCAGGTGGATGGTGAGCTTCGCGCCTTCACCGACCACACTTTCGCGGATGCTGTTGACGAGCGTCGTGGCTGTCACTCCGAGCGCAGCCGAGGAGTAGACAGCCTCGATGATCACCTCTACTCGGGCGCCTTCATGCAGCATGAACAGGTCGCGTGGTTGGATCAGTTGGCCGCTATCGGTGGTGATGTGCAATACATGGATCGGCTTGCTGGTCTTCGTGCCTTTGGTCGCGAGGATGATCAGACCGTCGGTAGGTGCGGCGGTGTTCATCGCCGTGAAGAGGCGATCACCGGTCGGTGCCAGCGTGCCGTAATGCGCCTTCACCGGCCCATGCGAAAGGTGGTGTTTCAAGCTGTCGATGACGATGCCCTTGTCGGCCTTGAGGTCATCGCTGAGGTCCGCACGGAAATGGCCGTTGACGAAGACGACGCGGGTGGTGTCGAAGGGCAAACGGTCCGGTAGTGAAACGGTCGCTTCGCCTTTCGGTGCGACATACGCATCCTTGAACAGCTTGCCGACGCGGGTGTATTTCCAGGCCTCGGATTTCACGCTGGGGATGGGCAGCGTGTGTAGCTGTGCCAATGCTTCGGCTGCGTTGGGCCAGGTGGAGCCTTCGAGCAGCGGGAGCACTGTGTCCTTGGGGTCGGTGGCGGTGAGGGTGTTCATGGGTTCATCCATTGATAGCGGGCGACGCAGGCGTCGCCATTACACCGTCTCCGCCTTGATCCAGTCGTACCCCTTCGCTTCCAGCTCCAGCGCCAGTTCCTTCGGTCCGCTCTTGATGATGCGGCCATCAGCCATTACATGCACATAGTCGGGCACGATGTAGTCCAGCAGACGCTGGTAGTGCGTCACTACGATGAAGGCGTTGTCGGTGCTGCGCAGCTTGTTCACACCGGCGGAAACGATGCGCAACGCGTCGATGTCCAGGCCGCTGTCGGTCTCGTCGAGGATGCCGAGCTTGGGTTCTAGCATCGCCATCTGGAAGATCTCGTTGCGCTTCTTCTCGCCGCCGCTGAAGCCCACGTTCAGGTTACGGCTCATGAGGTCGGCGTCCATCTCCACCAGCTTCGCGCGTTCGCGCACAAGCGCCAGGAAATCCTTGCCGCCGAGTTCCGGGAGACCGTTGGCCTTGCGGGTCTCGTTCATCGCCGTGCGCAGGAAGTTCATGTTGCTCACGCCCGGGATCTCCACGGGGTATTGGAAGGCGAGGAAGATGCCTTTCCAGGCTCTTTCTTCTGGTGACAGTTCGAGCAGGTCTTCGCCGAAGTAGGTCACGGTGCCTTCCGTCACTTCGTACTCTTCTCTTCCCGCGAGGACGTTCGCAAGCGTGCTTTTTCCCGATCCATTGGGACCCATGATCGCGTGAACTTCTCCAGGCTTGACCTCAAGGTTCAGTCCCTTTAGAATGTCCTTGCCCTCGATCTGGGCGTGTAGGTTCTTAATGCTCAGCATTACAAGCTTGTTTCTTTCTTGAGTGTGTTACCACCTTCGCTCCACCACTTCCGAATGTCCACCATACGCGCGTCATCGCTGAAAGGACAGGTCTTAAGAGGGGGATAGGATGTGCGGAAGCGGTATGCATCGATTATGTCCATTGCGTGGCCACCTATTGTGGCGTGTTCGTCCTCATAAACCCAGTGCGATGAGAATACTGACATTACGCAGCACGCTCGTTCGTTCGAGTTCATTTGATCCAACAAGGCGGGAATATTAGTGCGCTTGATCCAGTCCGGATCGGCTTGTGCATAGACCAGAAGTCGCCTGTCTTTATTCTTGGGAGCGCTGGCGTGAAGTGTTTTCAAGTAGCTCAATGCATCGAGACTATTTATCGGATGAACATCTCCAAGGATCGTCCTGATGGTATCTGATGAATTCATCGAGCTATCACTGGCGCCTTCCTGCTCCGCAGAGTTTGATTGCGGAGGCTGCCCACATGCGAACAGAGTGAGCAATAGCATGGGGTATATCCAGCAAGCGCTCATCCTACGCTTCCTTCGAGTGAAACAGCGAGGAGCTTCTGAGCCTCCACTGCAAATTCCATCGGCAGTTGATTGAGCACCTCTTTGCAATAGCCGTTCACGATCAGGCTTACAGCCTTCTCCGTCTCGATCCCACGCTGGTTGAGGTAGAAGATCTGGTCCTCCCCGATCTTGCTCGTCGTGGCTTCGTGCTCCACCATGGCGCTGGGGTTCTCGCTCTCGATGTAGGGGAAGGTGTGTGCGCCACAGCGGTCGCCGAGCAACAGTGAATCGCACTGGCTGAAGTTGCGGGCACCCTTCGCTCCCTTGCCGATCTTCACCAGGCCGCGGTAGCTGTTGTTGGAATAGCCCGCGCTGATGCCCTTGCTCACGATGGTGCTCCTGGTGCCCTTGCCGATATGCACCATCTTGGTGCCGGTGTCGGCCTGCTGACGGTTGTTGGTCACCGCCACGCTGTAGAACTCGCCGATGCTGTGGTCGCCTTTCAGGATGCAGCTGGGGTACTTCCACGTAATGGCGCTGCCGGTCTCCACCTGCGTCCAGCTGATCTTGCTGCGCTCGCCGAGGCAGATGCCACGCTTGGTGACGAAGTTGTAGATCCCGCCCTTGCCCTCCTTGTCGCCGGGGTACCAGTTCTGGACGGTGCTGTACTTGATCTCGGCGTCCTTCAGTGCGACCAGCTCCACCACGGCAGCATGTAGCTGGTGCTCATCGCGGATGGGTGCCGTGCAGCCTTCGAGATAGCTCACGTAGGCGCCTTCATCGGCGATCAGCAGCGTGCGCTCGAACTGGCCGGTCATGGCCTCGTTGATGCGGAAGTAGGTGCTGAGCTCCATGGGGCAGCGCACGCCCGGCGGAATGTAGCAGAAGCTGCCATCGCTGAACACGGCGCTGTTGAGCGCGGCAAAGTAATTGTCCGTGCGCGGCACCACGCTGCCGAGGTACTTTTTGATCAGCTCGGGATGGTTGTGTACCGCTTCGCTGAAGCTGCAGAAGATGATGCCCTTCTCCTTCAACGCGGCTTGGAAGGTGGTCTTCACGCTCACGCTGTCGAACACCACGTCCACGGCCACACCGACCAGGCGTTTCTGCTCTTCCAAGGAGATGCCCAGCTTCTTGAAGGTCTCGATCAATTCTGGGTCCGCTTCATCGAGGCTGCTTAGTTCCGGCTTCTTCTTTGGTGCGCTGTAGTAGTAGGCGTTCTGGTAATCGATTTTGGGGTAGTGGACGTGCGCCCAGTGCGGCTCCTCCATCTTCTGCCAGATGCGGTAGGCCTCCAGCCGCCATTCCAGCATCCACTCGGGCTCGTTCTTCTTCGCGCTGATGAAACGCACGATGTCCTCGCTCAAGCCCTTGGCGGCCTTATCACTCTCGATGTTGGTGATGAAGCCGTAAGCGTACTCCTTCTCGGTTACCTCGCGGAGGATATCGTCGGTTTCTTGTGCCATCTATTGAGCCAGTATGCGTGCAAGTCGACCCAGTGGGTCGACGGTACGGGTGCGTATTTGAGAGCCTTGCGCCATGCTTAGATGCTGAAGCTTTCTCCACAACCACACGTCCGGTTAGCATTGGGGTTCACGAATTGGAAGCCTTTGCCGTTGAGGCCTCCGCTGAAGTCGAGGGTGGTGCCGAGCAGGTAGAGCAAGCTCTTCTTGTCAACCACCACCTTCACGCCGTTGTCCTCGAAGACCTTGTCGCCGTCCTTCATCTGGTCGTCGAAGTCCAGGTCGTACATCAGGCCGCTGCAGCCGCCGCCCTTCACGCCTACGCGCACAAAGTGGTCCGGCCCGCGGCCTTCCATGCCGAGGAGCTTGGTGACCTCGGACTTGGCGTTCTCAGAGACTTTGATCATGGTCGTTTCGCTTGTTTAGAATTCGTCTAAATAAGCATCGGAGCGCAAAGGTACGCCCCGTGAACCGTGCGGCCAAAGGGCGGAAGTAAACAGAACCAAGCACCGACTGGTTCGACCGGAGGCCGATGTCGAACTTTGCCGCCCATGTCCGACACCCCCTCCCGCACCGAACTCTCTGCCCTGGGCGAATTCGGCCTCATTGAGCGCCTTGCCATGCGCATACAATTGCAGCAAGCTTCCTCTGTGAAAGGCATCGGAGATGATGCTGCGGTCATCGACTCCGAAGGACTTCATCAGGTGGTCACCACGGATATGCTGGTGGAAGGCGTGCACTTCGATCTGGGCTACGTGCCACTGAAGCATCTGGGCTACAAGGCCATCGTGGTGAACCTCAGCGATGTGTACGCCATGAACGCCACACCCCGGCAGGTGACGGTGGCGCTGGCCCTCAGCAATCGCTTCCCTGTGGAGGCGGTGGATGAACTCTACGAAGGCATGCTGCTGGCCTGCGCGCACTACGGTGTGGACCTGGTGGGTGGCGATACATGCAGCAGCACCAGCGGGCTCATCATCAGCATCACGGCCATCGGCGCAGCACGCCCGGAGGACCTCGTGTACCGCAGCGGCGCCAGTGACAACGATCTCTTGGTGGTGAGCGGTGACCTGGGTGGCGCTTACATGGGTCTGCAGATCCTGGAGCGCGAGAAGGCCGTATTCACCGAGTCCGGCGCCCAGCCCGACCTCGAAGGCCACGACTATATCCTGGAGCGCCAACTGAAACCCGAGGCCCGCAAGGACATCATCGAATTGCTGAAGAAGTTGGAGGTGAAGCCCACGGCCATGATCGACATCAGCGACGGCCTGGCCAGCGAAGCGCTCCACATAGCGCGCAGCTCAGGCCTCGGCGTGCGCATCTACGATGAGAAGTTGCCCATCGATCCCACCACGTACAGCGCGGCGCGCGACTTCAACCTGGACCCGTCCACCTGTGCGCTGAACGGCGGTGAGGACTATGAGTTGCTGTTCACCATTGCCCAAGGCGACTTCGAGAAGGTGAAAGGCAACCCCAGCTTGAGCATCATCGGGCACATGACCGACGCAGGGAGTGGAACGCGCTTGGTGGATCGGCAGGGAGGCGAACATGAACTCACGGCGCAGGGCTGGGACGCGTTCCTGAGAAAGGGCTAGGCCGCACGCTTCGCGCGTAGGGCGCGCTCCTGTACCGCATCGGCGAAATAGTTGGCGCCCAGCTTGCTTTCAGCCCATGCGATCGGGTCCAGATGGTCGAAAACGACCTGTTCCATCGGGTCCGCCTCGATCGGCCGTAGTTCTTCCAGGAATTGTTGCAGGACTGTGGTCCTGGCCATGCCGGGCCCCGCCTTCAACAATGCGCGCATCATTTTCAGGAAGAGCAATTCAAAGCGATGCGTACGATGACGTGTGTGAAGGAATCGCTCCGTGTTGCGCAAGGTATAGGGGATCTGGTCGTGCTTCCCGGACTCCCATAGTCCCAGTATATGGAGGATGCGCCCGAAGCAGACGATCTCCGTGCTTTCATCGATATGCACCTCGTTGAGCAGGCGATGGACCCATTTCAACGACTGATCGACCTGTCCGGCACCGAAGTAGATGTATGCGATCTGGTACAGGAAGCCGGCCTTGCGTACGGGTCCGATGCGGTCCTCTTGCGCTGCAAGACGGCGCTCCACCCCGGGCAGCAGATCCAAGGCCTTGGAAAAGGATCCCACCTGGCAATGCATGGACAGCTCAAGACTGGTGCTGGTGCTGAAGAGCTTGAGTTCCAAGTCCTCGGTCTCGGGCATGCCCCATGTCATGGGGATGGAACGGAATTCACGAAGCACGCTTTGTGCCTCGTCATAGCGCCCTGTGCGGATGCACACGTAGGTGAGATTGCTCAGCACACCAAGGACGGCGCTGGGCTCATCCACGAACCGGTCCATTTCCGTTGCGAGCAGATCGCGGTTCGCGTGCAGATGCTTGTAGCACACTGACAGGTCGCCGAGGGCGAAGGATGCAGCGCTATGTATGTGGTGATACAGGTATCGTGCCTTCGCGGTACGCAGTTTCGTCCGGTCGCTCAGCAAGGGATGATCCAACAGTTGACGTACCTCTTCGCAACCTGCCGTATCACGGGCCTGTCCGCGCGTATAGAGCGCAAGGAGCACTCCGCTTTTCAGGTGCCAGAGCTTGTCGAGCTCCTCCAGTTCATCTCGTAGGGTACGACCATTTTCCGCTAGATCTTCAAGCATTCCAGGTTCCGCGGAAGCATAATTGTTGCCTTCGAGTAGCCGCCGCTCCCATTCCAGAACGGCACACAGTATGGCCTGGCGGTCATGCTGTCGAGCCGATCGTGCCACACCGGCAAGCACCTTGGCGGCATCATCATACAGTGCCCTTTGGTGAAGGATCTCCACGTGATGCAGTGACCGGCCCAGTCGTGCATCGATGGAGGTTTCGGCGTGAAAGGCGTCGAGGCTGCGGAGGACGCTTTCGTACAACCGTCGTTTGGTGATCGCGAAGCGGTTGGTGAACGCCTCTTCCGCGAACCGTTGCACCAGTGCCTCCTCGTCATAGTGTGCCATTGCTGCAATGGCGTCGAAGAGCTTATGTTGAATGCAGTGTCTCCCGGCCATACCCCGTCCAGTGTGGACCTTGTAGTAGCGCTTTTCGGCGCGCGACATGCTGCGTACCAATCGGTGCACATGGTCGTGGGCCTTGTGGGACATGCTGCGAAATTGTCCTGGGGGATAGGTCACGGTCCCAAGACACCGAGAAAGTAGTGCTGGCGGCCAGGTCGGTACCCCTGCTCTGCGAGGAACGGTGACGACCTGAAAAGGAACGGCCCGGGGATCACCCGGGCCGTTCCAGCGTTGATCGGCGGTATCGGATCAGCGCAACACTTGGATATGTCCCATAAGCTCCTGTTCCATGCCAAGGCGACCATTCACATCTTCCAGGAAGCGATACCGGATCCGCCACACATACACGTCGTTCTTCACCACCTCGCCCCGGTACGTGCCGTCCCAACCGATGTCCGGGCTGTTGCTTTGGAACATCACGCCGCCCCAACGATCGAATACTAGCAGTTCCATGCTCGCGATGTTCTTCCCCACCGGAATGAAGATGTCGTTGATGCCGTCACCATTGGGCGTGAAGGTGTTGGGCAAGTAAATGGCGGAAGGGCAATACTCATTGACCTCGACCGAATCTGTCAAACTACACGCGAAGTCATTGGTGATCTTCACAGTGTACCATCCATACCGATCAACGGAGATGCCCTGCGTGGTCTCGCCGGTGCTCCACAGGAATTCGGCTCCAGCATTGCCCGCATCGAGGTACACTTCACGGGGCTCCTCATCCAGGCAGACGTAATGGATCCTGGTGTGTATCCGATCGGGTACGGGATCGAAGTGGACATATATCGAATCGCCACGGATACAATAGCCGTTGTTCACCAGCACGTGATAAAGGCCTGAGCTGGTCACGGCCAATGTGGATGACGAGGAACCTGTGTTCCAAGTGTAGGTGTTGCCTGGACCACCAGCATGAAGCTCAAGCGTTTCGCCAGCACAGTGTACGGCATCCTGGCCAAGGTCCACCACAGGCGGCGCGACCATTTCCACAGTGGACGAGAATGTTCCGGTACATCCATGGATGTTCGTTACAACCACACCATAAGTGCCGCTTGCGGTGGGCTGAATGGCCTGTGAAGTGGCTCCCGTGCTCCACAGGAATTCGCCTCCCGGGTTCCCGGCATCCAACGTGATCGACTGATCCTCACATGTTGTGATGTTCGATAAGGCATTGGTGGGGGCGGGTAGCACGATCAGGTCGATGACATCGCTTGCACTGCACCAACCGTTGCTCACGGTCACACCATAGGTTCCGGAAGATCCGGTGTTCAATGTTTGCCCGTTGCTTCCGTTGCTCCATGTGAAAGAGGCACCCGCATTTCCAGCATCCAGCACCACGGAGTTCCCTGCGCAGATACTGGTATCATTACCCAGGAAAACGTTCAATGTGGGCATCAGGGTCACCGTCGCGGAGAAAGTGGCACTGCATGCCTGGGGGGTGGTGACGGTAACGCTGTAGATGCCACTGGTCGCGGGTTGGATACTCGGTGTGACGTCTCCGGTGCTCCAGACATAACTACTTCCGGGGTTGCCAGCGTTGAGCACGGGGGGGCTATCCATGCATGCGGTCTCATCCTGAAGGTTGTTCACGGGCAGGGGGTTGAACTGCACGGTCGCTTGATCCGAGGCCGCGCATCCGTTCGCGTTCGTTACGGTCACGCCATAAGGACCTGAACTGGTCACGCTGATCTGTTGAACACTGGCTCCCGTGGTCCATGCATAGGTGGATCCCGGGTTACCTGCGTTCAGCACATGTGCTGTCGCACCACACAAGGACACATCCGGCCCGATGTCCACCGTGGGTAGTTCGAACAACGTGACATTGAAGGTGGTGATCGCCGTACATCCTTGCGCATCGGTGATCGTCACCGTATGTGGACCACTAGTACCTGGTATGATGCTTTGGCTCGTCGCACCCGTATTCCAGGCATAGGATGTACCCGCTGCCGGCGCTGCAAGTGTCGGCGGAGCATCGGCACACCCGCTGGCCTGAAGTTGGGCAGGAACACCATCGAACGCGCGTGTGATGATCACCGCGTCGCTCACGCTGCAACCGTTCTGGTCGGTAACGGTCGCGGTGTATGTGGCCGAAGCGTCCACCAGGATCGAAGGCGTCTGGATGTTCGCTGCATTCAGGTTGGACGCGGGGCTCCAGCTGTAGGCAGCATTGGGAACATTGTGCTGGACCCCCAATTGATGGCCCAAGGCTGTGCACAGCGTAACGTCCGGCCCGACGGTGGCCGTGTAACCTGTGTTCACCACGATGGTAACGCTGGAGGATAATGAGCACCCGGAAGGGATGTCCGTCACGGTACAGAGATAGGTTGTTGTGCTGGTGGGAGTGGCCACTGGGGCGGGGCTCGAGGGATCGTTCAACGAACCAGCATTGTTCCAACTATAGCTCAGGTTCGCTCCGCCGCTGGCCAGTGCATTGAGCATCGTGCTCTGTCCCTGGCAAAGCGTGTCATTGGTCACGATGATGCTCAAGTCCAGTAGTTGGCCTACTGTAATGGTGACCTGATCGGTCGCACCGCATCCGGTGGCACTGAGCGCGGTCACGGTGTAAGTGGTGGTCTCCTGCGGGGTCACTGTAGGGTCAGGTACCGTGATGTTACTGATGGTGCCATTGTTCGGCGACCATGACCAGTCGAGGTCGAGGGTCGTATTGGCAACGGCAAGGAGTTGTATTCCCGCAACTGCACAGAGTATGGTGTCATTGTTCACCGACAGGTCGAAGGCGGGCTCCACCAGTACGAGCACGGAATCGCTGTACTGGCATCCGGCGGCCGGGTCGGTACCAAGGATCTTGAACCAGCCGGTCCCCGTCGGGGATGCCTGGGTGGTGGGGTCGGTGGGGTTTGTTACCGAGGCAGGCAACCACTGGTAGTCCAACCAATCATTGTCCACGGCGATGACCATGAAGTCGTCCACCGCCCAGTTATCCTGACCTGCCCCGGAATGTGTCAATTGCCGTAGGCGGAGCATGGTGTTGGTCGTCAGTGCTGCGGAAGGAAGCGCGAGTTGGATGGGAGTGAACCCCGGGTAAGCGTTCTCCTGGAATGTGGCAATGTTGTTCCAAGCGAATCCATTGTTGTTGGAGTACTCCAGCACGACATCTTCACCGGGGTTCGCGTCGGAGCAAGGAGCCACCCCATCCGCGATCTTCAAATGGAACCGTACCTCTCCACCGTTCTGTGTATTGAACCCGATGGTCTGTGCATAGCGCTGCCCGTTGCCATTGAAATAGAGTGCCGATCCACCGACACTTCCACACGCGGTACTGATCGTTCCACCCTGAACTGCGTTCCACAGTCCGCCGGGCGCCGAGTTGAACTGGTCATGGGCCAACACGCGACGGGCGCTGCTGGCAAGTTGCGTGGAGGCACCGAGGCATATCGTTGAGGGCTCCGCTGAGACGGTCAGGTCCACGACCGTGGAAGGAGTGACCTGTACCAGCACACTATCCAACAGGTTGCCGCAACCACTGGGGCTGATCACTTCGACCGTATACCACGTGTCGACCATGGGTGTCGCCACTGGATCGGAGATCGTGGGGTCGCTGAGTGAACCGGCGGGCGACCATTGGATCTGGAACCAAGCCGGGTCGGGTGGGGGCTCCAATGCCAGTTGCACGGGTTCGTATTGGCAGACCATTGCATAAGGCGCATCGTTCGCCGTGAGCACGGTAGGGATCGTGAGCGGGACCCCGACATTGAAGGTGAAACTGCGGGGGCATCCACTCGACGGCTGTTCGCCGCTCACGGTGTAGCTTTCACTGGAGGTCGGGGTAACGGTCAGACTGTTGCCCGTGGCGATCACGGTACCAGGGTCGCTGTCGGCCACCCAAACAGGGTTCAACAAAGGTTCGGGTGCGTTCAGTGTAAGGGGGCCTCCACCACAGACGACGGAGTCCTGGGGTACTACAGGTGCTGCGATATCGTGTGCGGTCGTTGCATAGCTCTCTCCGAAACCCATTCCGAACGCGTGGAGTTGGAAGCCGCTCGACGCCTGTACCCTGTGTACTCCTGCGGGCACCACCATGCTTGCGTAGGACCGATCCGAACAACCGGGATATGCCTGGAAAAGGGCGGGGTTGACAAGGTTCCCGTTCAATGTCAATTGCCCTACGGAAGCCGTCGGCACCACCAGACTGATACTATGAAGGTTGATCTGCGGCGAGGTGGGGGTCTGGAACAGAGCGCTTTTGGAAAGCCGATCGGCTGGGGATAGCAACAAGAGGGATGGATCGCCATTGCCGGCACAGGCATAGCCCTCCATGATCTGTACAACGCTCACCGGCTTGTTCGCCTCAATGCATACCGGCGTGGAATTGCCGTTCACCTCATGCCGCTGTCCTGCGTTCAGGATGAAGGGTGCACCGCCCGCAATGGTCACGGAGGTATTGTTCTCATCGGCCATGATCCGGAAGGTGCTGCTCGAGGCTCCGGAGATGGGAACTGTGAAGTAGCGCGTACCCCATGCGGAGCGCGGTATCGATTGTTCGAAGATCACATCGCATGCGGAACAGGCGCCTGGTGCTGTGGCACACATGGACCCGCCCATCACCACGAAGGGGCGGCATTCGCCACTTGCGGCAGTGGCCTCCACCAAGGTGCCTGTTAGATCGAGGAAGTCCTGGGCAGCCTGTACCTGGTACGTTTCGCCGGCGTCCAATTGTACCGTGAAGGGAATACCTGCAGGATTGCCACCCAGCGTATTCACGGAAGGTGTTATGCTCACCTCGGTGCCGTCCACGGTAGCCACCACCAGCAACTCGCTCTTGTGCAGGTTGTTGAAGTTCGGCAATCCGTGGTATCCGTCCACCCTGTAACTGTTCCCCAACGAGGACTCGGGGAGGACCTGTGTCAGATCATGCGTGAAATTCTGGAAACTGCTGATGAATACATTGACGCTATCGGCGGATTCGATCAGGACACCTTTGTTCAACACGTTCTCCGAGCCCCAGTTCTCCGCGCTCGTGGGTACCGATACCACGGTCGCTCCGTTGGCATTCACAGAGAACGGAGCACTCCAGCCGGTCAGGGGCATGCTTACGGTACCCGATGTAGCGGAGGATCCCATGATGTGCACCTTGAGCTGTTGTGCGCCGAAACCGTTCTGCATGTAGCCGGTCCAGAAACGCTTGCCACGGGTGGGCAGGAGCACTCCGCTTTGAGCGCTGGCACCCAGTTGGCTCAGTATGAGGAGCCACAAAGCGACAATTCTGGTTAGGGAAACCACTGAAAATAAAGGGGTTTGGCGCTGCTTCATGCTTTTCCACCCGGTGTCCGGCAAGGGTGGCGGGCGTTCTACGGCCGAGACGAAGATATAGTTTGTCGACGAATTGACAACATTCGTCGAAGAAAGAACTTCGTTCAGCGATAGGGAAGGGCTATTCGACGTCCCATTCGATGCCCAGGTCCCAAGCGGCACGCACGTTCAAAGTGCCCGTAAAACGCCACACGCGCTCGGGCTGCAGTCCGGCATCCAGATCTCCCGTGTCCCAGCGACCATTGGCATTCTCATCCGCTATCAAGCGCAAAGAGAAGTTCCCTGGAGCGAGTCGTTCCCACTTAACGGTCGCCCCTTTGCTGGGCGGTTCCGCTACCCGTACTACGCGGCCTTGCGCATCGAGCAATTGGAGAATGAAGGGCCCTGATATGTTCTTGTCGGGGACGAGCTTCACCCGCAGTGTACCCGTACTCTGTTCGGCAGCCCGCCCGATGCCGGTGCGCAACGTGTCGTTGTACCCGTCGAATAGGTCGCGCACCGCCTTGGGGAGCAGGACAAGCTGAGCGGATGACCCAGGCCCCAACGCACTGCGCAGGGTCAATGTCCGACGGGTCGCGGTATCCAGTTCCAGTGTGTATGGTATGTAGATGCTGTCTTGAACAAGCTTGATCCGGGTGGTATCGAACGATGTCAGTGGTCGGGTGGAACGGATGTATACGACGCCCCCCGTGCTATCCTCGCGAAGTGCTGCCTGGAGGCCTGTGTGGAACGCCAGCTTGCCCGTGGGGCGGTATCGGACCGTATCCAGCGAAATGCCGTCGACCATTATCTCATAGCGTCCTTGCTGGAGTGCTGTGGTGTCACTCGGCCATAGAAGGACCGTATCGCGCGTGGTGTTCCATTCCGGGGTCCATTTCAGGACACCACCGGTGCGTGCGATATCGTGGATCGCCAGGTCCCTGGTCGACCTGGCCATCACAAGTTGAAGCGCACCATCGGCGGAAACACGCGATCCTCGCACCTGCTGCACCTTGCCCGGTTCGGAGAAGAGCCGTAGTTCATGCACGAGCGCCAGACTGTCGCCGATCTGCGCGGAAACCGGTTCAGAAAGGAAGGCGATCTGTTCATTGGGCAGGTCGAACCTGTAGTTCGTGTTCATATCGCTCAAGGCGTACAGGTGGTAGTTCGCTGCGCGCAAATGGTTCAGGACGAAGCGCCCTGTTTCATCGCTCCTTCCTGCGTAGGCCGGTCTTCCGGTACGGATGGTGGTCGTATCGCCCACGGCGTACAGCATCACCAATTGCCCTTTTTGAGGCTCCCCAGTGAAGGCATCCGTAACTCCCCCCACCACGATCAGGCTATCCACGAATTCGCCTGTGGATACCACGTAGACCAGCCCCTTGGCCGGATTTCCTTCAGTCAGGTCCTTCACTGCCTCCCCAATACCGAAGGAATAGGTGGTTCCGGGTTTCAGGGGTGCGCCCAGATCGATGGTGACGTTACGGCCTCCGGTGATCCGCACATCAGGTGGGACATCCAGCGGCGGTGAGACAAGCATCCTATCCCGGACGCGATCCAATTGGATGCGCTCATCGAACTGGAGAACAATGCGCTGGCCCTTGAAACCCGTGCTGAGGTGAGGTGGCTCAGCGCCCAACAGCACCGGTGGATCCTCGTCCTTGGGGCCTCCTGAGATCTCACCCACTTGTGCACAGGACGACCCCAGCAGCACCAGGGTGGCAAGCCATGGGATCGAACGCATCAGAATGTTCGAGAAAGGATCTTACACAGTTCCTCCAACGAACGCACATCCAAGTGAGAGAAGTCGTTCGGATCGCTGCTGTCGATGTCCAACACGGCCACGACCGTTCCAGCGCCATCGCGTACTGGCACCACGATTTCCGATCGACTGTGTGGACTGCAGGCGATGTGCCCTGGAAAAAGGTCCACATCGGGGACCACCAGGGTTCGGCCCTCCTTCCAAGCTGTGCCGCATACACCCTTGCCGAACGGGATCCGCGCGCATGCTACAGGTCCTTGAAAGGGCCCCAGCAGGAGTTCGTTACCCGAGACCCGATAAAAGCCCACCCAATGCCATCCGAACGCTTGGTGGATCACGGCGGCCAAATTGGCCATTGCGGCGATGGCATCCTCTTCCCCCGCCAACAAGGCTTCCGCTTGGGGCAATAGTGCAGCGTGGATCGCGGCCCTGTCAAGCTTATCCGGTACGGTGATGGAGGCTCTCATGAATGGCCGCAAAGGTACCTGCTAAGCGCAGGCTACAGTGCACAAGCTGATGCGCAGCCCCGGGACATCCGACAGGGCTTTCACACATCCTTCGAGGGTGGCACCCGTTGTGACCACATCGTCCACCAACAAGAGGTGCCGGTCCTTCAACCGATCCGGGTCGGTCATCTGAAAGGCCTCCTTCACATTGGTCCAGCGATCCCATCTCCCTTTGCGCGTTTGCGAAGGCGTGCGCACCACACGCATCAAACCCGACCCGACACAGGGGAGGGGCCATACTTCGCGCATGCCATCCACCAGGATCTGACTTTGGTTATACCCGCGCATGCGTTGCTTGCGCGGATGCAAAGGCACAGGCATGAAGGAATCCACCCCCGAGAAGCGCGGACATTCCATGAGTTCCTTCGCCATAAGCCTGCCCAGGACATGCCCCACCGTGCGGTCGCTCCGATACTTCAGGCGGTGCAGCATGCGTTGCACCTTGCCCGAGCGTGAGAAGTGGAGCAAGGCTGTGGAGGACTCGAGTTGCACTTTGCCCCAGAAGAGTTGTTCCACCCGATTGTTCGGATCGCCATGGAAACGTGTGCGAGGCAGGTCGCGCATGCAGCCCAGGCACAGACTCTCCTCGAACCGCATGAGGCCGGTGTCGCAAGCTGCGCATCGGCGTGGCAGGAAGAGCGACACCAGGTCGCTTGCCCAAAGCTTGAGGGATGGCTTTTGCGGGTTCAATACTTTGTTGATAAGCGGCAGGGTGGCGGAAATGACCTCCGAACCGCGGGAGTAATTTAGCACCCTCTTAGCCCCAACGGCATCCATGGAACAACAAAGTGCACCGACCCCCCCTGTCGAGAAGAAGAACCGAGCGAACACGGGCCTGCTACTTCTGGTGGTGCTCCTGCTGATCAGCAACGTGGTGATGCTGTGGCTGCTGATGCAAAGCAGGACCGAGGGTGAGACCAAGGCCGCCCGGATCGACCAGGTGACCACCGAGAAGGAGAACGTGACCTTCCTGTTGGAGAACATGCTTGCCAGCTACGACACCTTGCAAACCGAGAATGACCAGATCACCGTGGAGATGGAGGCCCAGCGTGACCAGATCGAGCAGTTGCTGACCCAGGTGAAGCGCGGCAACTACGACCTGTCCAAGGCGCGCAAGGAGGCCGAAACGCTCCGCAAGATCATGAAGGGGTATGTGGTCACCATCGATTCCCTCAACCAACTCAACCAGATGCTGACCGCCGAGAATGTCACGATCAGGCAGGAGTTGGGCGAAGTGGTGGGGCAACGCGAGGCGTTGTCCAGCAAGGCGCAGGCGTTGGAGGGCCAGCTCGCGCAAGGGGCGATCCTTCACACCACATCCATGAACGCGAACGCACTGTTCATGCGCGGCAATGGCAAACAGGTCGAGACCGATCGTGCGAAGAAGGCCGAAATGGTGAAGTGCTGTTTCACCTTGGGTGAGAACCGGGTTTCCAAATCGGGCGACAAGACCCTGTACCTGCGCGTGATCAGCCCCGACGGCAAGGTTCTACCTGCTGCCGATAGCGACAACCGCTTCAGTTTCGAGGGTGTTGAAGGTGAGTTCAGCGCACGCCGGGAGGTGAACTACCAGAACAACCCGGTGGACGTCTGCATCTTCTGGAATGGTACCGAAGAAATGCGTACCGGACTCTATAACGTGGAGATCTATGAGTCGGGTGCGCTCGTCTCGAAGACCTCCTTCACGCTGAAGTAAAGCTCAGAAGAAGGCCCGGACCTGTGCTCCACCCACGTGGATCATAGGGACGCCTTCGGAACGGCGTCCGTTGTAGGTGATATCCACCTGAAGGTTGTTGCTTAGGTTGCGTTGCACGCTTACGCTCCAGGTAAGGTTGGTGCCAGGTTTGAGGCCGGTGAGCAGTTCGTTGCCCAAAGAGGAGTTCACCTCACCATCGTAGGTGATGGCCACCACGTTCAACGTGCTGAGGATACTGCCTTTACCCACGGTATTGTATCGAAATTCCGCACCGATATCCTGTAGGACGGCGACCTCGCCACCGAATTCCTCCTTGTTCCGCTTCTCCGTGTATTTGAAGGAGACCACGGCCCGCAGTGAGGTGTTCGGCTGCCATGTGATCTTGGGCTTCACCCCCTGCTGATCGATCGAGAAGGTGCGCCCAGCAAGCAGGTCGGAACCGTTCGACACGCGTCCGGTCTCGCCCTCCACCTCGGCGGTCCATTGCCGTGTGGTGTTCCACCGCACACGGGCGGTGTTGAACTCCCGCGCGCGCGATTCGAAGCCATTGAGGAGGAAGGAGCGGCTCCGGTCGTTCTGCCAGGTATGATCCATGCTCCACTTGCGACTTGTTCGATCGTAGTACAGGGTATTTCGGGCTGATGAAACGAAGGAGGTGAGCAAGGTGTCGGAAAGGTCCAGTCCGAAGGGGTTGAGCGCTTCGATCACCTCGGTTGCGCCGGTCTTGCGGTCCACTCTGAAGGAAGCAAGGTCGCTGAACTTGGCCAGCACCTTGCGGATGCCCGTGCTCTCGGCCCAGAGTACGGCAGGGCGCAGGTCGAGCGAACTGCTGAACTGATTGCTGAAAGCCCTTACGAATTCGGTGCTTGGCACGAATACCCGGATGAAGTTCGCCTCATACCCGAAGTTGGCCAGTTCGAACTCGTTGAGGTCCTTGATGCCATCGTTGTTGTAGTCGATCCAGACATACAGCCCCTGACCGGCCGGTACTTCCAGATAGATGTACTCGCGACGTGGTTCCAGCCCGGAGCCGAACTCGTAGAAGGTGGCTAGTACCGCTGCACCCTTCCACAGAGTGACATTGTAATCCAGCCTGGCGAGATAGGTGTCCTCCGGCTGTTGGGCCGTGAGCGTACTATCCACGATGGAGAGGCTCCTGTACGTGAATGTCGTACCCAGACGGTTCCTGGGATTCCGGGCAAGGTCGAGCCCAAGGCTGTACGCATTGGCCACAGTGCTTTGCTGAAGCCCACCTTCGCGCACCACCCTTTCGCGACGCTGGCCTGCGGAAACGCGCCACTTGTTGCGGAAGGTGTCCGGGCTCTGTACGAAGGCCTCCCAATCATAGAATCCGTAGCTGCCTGCGTTCAGTGAATCCGGTGTGGCCGAAAGGAAGAGATTGCGTTCGTGCTCATCGAGATACCCCACGGTGAAGTGTTTGAATCGGTGCGCCAGCCTTCCCTTGTGCCTGAGGAAGTCGCTTTCCCGTGGTTCCTTCGTACGCAACCAGGCGCCTGTGCCGATCAGTTCCGTACCCCCCACACGCAGGTTGCTGGTCACATCCTGCTTCCATCCGCTGAATCGATCCGTTGCCTGGAACGTGTTGGTCGCATAGTGGAACTGACCGATCCGACGACCGCGGACACCCATGCGCGCGGTCGCAAGCAGTTGATCCGCATCCAATGCGATACCCTGTGCGTTCCAGTTGCGTTCGAATTCGACCGAACGGTAGCGTTCCACGAACCGGAAATCACGTGATGTGGACTCCACCTCAGCCCCGACCACGAATTGAAGGGAGGTGTCCTGCCGGCTGATCCGGAAGGCATGTTCCATGTTCGCCATCACGGCAAGACCTTGGTCGTCGCCAGCATCCTCTTTGCTGAAGGTGTTCCGATCATTGTTGCTGTAAGCGATCTCCACACTACCCTTGGTCAGGTCCGTGAACCGATGGTCCACCCCCAGGGTGATGAGTTGTTGCTTGCGCGGTGGGATCAGTACGCGCACCGGTGCATGGTCCCCCCGTCGCACCACGGTACCGTTCACAGTGTCCGGGGCCACCCAACGGAACACGCGACCGTTCGGGGTGAATTCCTGTTGAACATAATCACCAAGGCCAGCACCCACCTGGGTGAAAATGAGCCTGTAGACGGCATTCTCCGGATCGGTACTGTAGAGATAGACCGGGAAGTAGCCCAAGGTGTCGATCTGCTGGTACAGGACCTGGTCCGTTGCGAACCCCGTGCTGTCCACGCCAGGTACAGTGGCTGCCAGGGGATCATCACCTGCAAGGCTGAGCACGTCGCGCTCCTCGTCGGTCAATTGCTGTTGCAGGGGCTGGTTCCGGTGATCTTGTTCACTGTACAGGTTGAATCGTATGGCGCTCCGCTTACCGATCTCCGTGATGTTCTCCAGCCGTACCAGGGAGCGCGCGTAGTTCTTGTCCGAATACTGGAACTCCACGGTGATGCGTCGATCCTTGGTGATCATTCGTCTGGCAGTGAAGGTGATCTCGGCGGTATTGTAGTCGATGACGTAGTCGTTCTCCTGCCCACGCAACAATTGCTGCCCATCGATGAACACCCGTTCGGTACCGCTGAGGACCACGATGAAAAGCTCGCCATCGTTACCCCTCAGACGATAGGGCCCCTGTACACCCTCCACACCTTGGACCAACTGACGGGCGAACTTGCCTTTGCTGATGGCCACACTGGCCCCCACCGTGTTTTGCAAGCCGGTGGTGGGTCTCAGCCGGGTTCCATAGCTCAGGCCCTTGGTCTTTTTCAAATAAGTGAGGAAGTGGCTCTTGGGCCGTTGGAGCACGAAGTCCCCGGCGATCAACTCCCACTTGTTGCCAGGAACTTCAACATCCTCCTCGAACAACTTGATGAATACCTGATCGAAGTCCTGTAGTTCGAGCGTATTCCCCCCGGCCTGGATGGGGATGTTGTTGTCCGTGATGGACGCCAACACATTGATCCTGTCCGTGATGCGCCCGCTGAGCTCGAGGTTCAAGGAGGAGTTCACCGAAAGGTCCTGGTTGTTGCCGAAGAGGATCCCGCGCGATATGCTGCCACTGCGTTCGAGGCCCGCCCCTCCGAGGAGGTCGCTCCGATCCCGGGGCGGGGTGTAGCGGAAGGGGTCGTTGCGATCTCCGGAGAGCGTGAGCGTTCGCGCAGGATCCTTGTGGCTTCGCACACCGCTCAACAGAAGGGGAAGCACCCTGTACCGGACGAAGACCGAATCGGATCCGGGGGCTGTGGTCCAGATCAACCGGGCATTGAACGGATCCACACTGAACTGCGCATCACCGACCGGCAGCCCATTTGCGTAAAGGTGAAGACTGCCCGGAACGATGGACAAGGTGTCCAACACGAGGGTATCGCCGGCAAGCGGCAACCACCGGGTTCGCAGGTTCGATCCTGTTTGTGCGAATGCTCCTCCACCGATCGCCAAGGCGACAAGGCCGGTGAGCCATCGGCCGGGCAGGTTGCGGCGCGGTGACCGCCCGATCGAAGCGGTCAATGCATACAAGTGGCCATGGAACACGGAAGGCATACGCAGTGGCAGGGTGAATATTACCCGATGCTGGTCCTGGGCATTGGTCGGCGTGGGTTCCATCAACAGTGGGCTGGTGATGGCGCGGAGCAGCGGTCCGGTAAATGTCGGGGTTGCCCGGGTATTTTTGGCGGGTAAGGCACTCCTGATGTCCGTCCGGTCCAGTACGCTTCCCATCATCGGTCTGCTTGGCCTGCTCGTGGCGTGTTCCCCCACGCTGGAGCCACGCGAACGGGAAGGCAAGGGTGGGCGGTACTATGGTGGGGTCCTGAACGCGAACGAGACGGAGGAGCTGCGGGGACTGTACCCATTGAGTCTTGCACAGGCTGCATCGCATCGGATCGCCGCCCAGGTGTACGAAGGCTTGGTGGGTTTCGACCAGACCGACCTTTCGGTGCGACCTGCATTGGCGCGATCGTGGACCGTGGATGCAACGGGAACCATTTACACCTTCGATCTCCGTGAGGGTGTCTTCTTCCACGATGACCCGTGTTTTCCGGATGGTCAGGGCCGTGAACTGGTGGCCGAGGATGTACTCCATTGCTTCACCGCCTTGTGCACCCGCCATGAGTCGAACCAGATGTTCTGGCTTTTTCAGGACCGCGTGCTGGGTGCGAATGCGCACTACGGTGCCACCATGCGCGGAGAGGGTTCAGCGGGGGTGAAAGGACTTGAAGTGTTGGACAGGCATACCATACGCATCACCCTGACCACACCCTGGCCCGGGTTCCTATTTGTGCTGGCACACCCTGGATGTTGGATACACCCTCGCGAACTGCACGCGCACTATAAGGATAGGGCTGCCTGGCATCCTCTGGGTACCGGGCCGTTCAAACTGAAGAGTTTCGATCGCGGCAAGGCGCTCATTCTGGAACGGAACGCCTCGTATTGGGGAAAGGATGAACATGGGAACGAGCTTCCTTTCCTTGATGCGATCCGTTATACGTTCGTGACCGACAAGGAACGGGAACTTGAGGAATTCGAGAAAGGTAATTTGAGCCTGATCTTTGAACTGCCGATCGGCCGGACCGGCGTGCTGGCCCAGTACGCAAAGGGGCAGTTCCAGATCCAGGATGTACCTGGGCTCACTGTACAATTCTATGGATTCAATACACGCAAGGCTCCATTCAACGACATCCGTGTCCGAAAGGCCTTTCTTTTGGCCTTGGATCGAAAGGTCCTGGTGGATAGCATACTTGATGGCTTGGCCGTACCCGCCGTACACGGTGTGGTCCCACCGGGTTTTTCGGATTATCCCTATTCGGATATCCCCACCCTAACCCACGATCCCGTCCGGGCGAAAGAACTACTGGCCGAGGCCGGCTATCCTGGAGGTGCGGGCTTACCCACGGTGTTCCTGCAAGTGAACAACGATGGCTTCGGATATGTACGCGTTGCCGCTGAAATGCAGGCGATGCTGGAACGTACCTTGGGCGCAAGGGTGGTGTCCTCGGTATTGCCGGCTGACCAGCACTTCGACCGGATCGAACGAGGAGAGGCCTCCTTCTGGCGGGAAGGCTGGATCGCCGATCATCCCGATCCGGAGAATTTCCTGGCGTTGTTCCATGGACGCAGTGTACCGGCGGACAGTACGGCACCTTCGTTCCTTAACAGTACCCGATATCGCAACGCCCGCTTCGATTCGTTGTTCACCCTGGCACAGCGCACCATGGACCCGGTGGTTCGAATGGGCTTGCTGGCACAGGCGGAACAGCAATTGATGGAGGATGCCGTGGTGATCCCGCTCTACCACGAACGATCGGTCCGTCTCCTTCAACCGTGGGTGCGCGACCTGCCCATCAATGGCATGGAGTACCGCGACCTGAGGGAGGTATGGTTCGACCCTGCTGCCCGCAATAAGCGTTGATCAAGTCCGCCCCATGATGTGTTCGTACACGAGTTGTTTGGCCAGCGGCATGAACGTTTCGATGTAGGGCAATCCATGCTCGGTCTCGAACACGAAGGTCGCAGGTGCGGGAAGACGGGGTTCCCGCTTGAGCAGGTCCGCCTTGATGCCCTCGTAGGTCCATGAGACGCTTACGGCGTACGAGGTGAAATAGTGTGTTACGACGCTGCGGTATTGCTGGTCCTCCTGGTGCTCCCGGAAAAGGGGCATGGCATAGTTGTATACCCGGGCTTCACTGCCGTTGCGCAACAACAGCCATCCCTCATGGGCCTGCAATGGTTGTATACCGACGGGTTCAAAGCGGATCTTTTCCGCGAACCGCCTCCGCAGATCGACCCCCTCCACCCACATGCGGTGCATGTCGGGCACTGCGATGTCGATCACTGAATCGATCACCGTGAGCAGTTCATCATCCACCGGTCGCTCGTACAGTGCATGGCCCGTGCGGGGGTCGAACCCCAACAGCTCCCCGTGCATATTGCGTTTCAGTTCCTCCTTCAGCGAGCGCATGCGCAGAAGTTCGTCCAAGTGCGAACGTAACTCTTCCAAATGCGGGTAGAGCTTGTGTTCCATGAACCTGTTCCTGACCTTTTGCAGATAGGCCAGCAACGTATAGTGTTTCAATTCCAGATCGATCGCCGGGCTGAACACCCAATCCTTCTTCAAGCCGTGGTTCGTCATCTCAGGATCCATGTCGATGGAACGATGTGTTCAAAAAAAATGTTGCCGCAACCGCGTTCACGCCCCCATCGGGTATCACCTTTGAGGGGACTCCGCTAAAGTTATGACGATGTCTTTGATCCTTCACCGCGCCTTGCCCTGTCTTATAGCCTCCTGGCTGTTGGTCTCCTGTGTACCTGCCCGTAAATACGAGGAGGAGAAAGCCCGCGCCCGTACCATGCAGGCCGAGGTCGAATCGGCCAACACACGTGCCCGTGACGCCCAGGCGGCCTACGATGAACTCAAAGCCACCGCTGATGAGGACCGCAAGCGTCTGACCAAACTACAGCAGGACACCACCGTACTGGGCACCTCCCTGCGGCAGATGACCGTGCAGTACGACAAGATCAATGCATTGAACAATGAACTTTTGGATAAGCACGGGCAACTATTGGCCGGGCAGGGGAGCGAGAACCGCAAGCTGCTCACCGATCTGGAGGCCTTGCGACTGGACCTGATGAACAAGGAGGATTCGGTGAACGCTTTGGCGAAGCGGATGCAAGAGAAGGAGAGCCTGCTCCTTGACCGCGAGGCCAGGTTGGCGGAATTGCAGGACGAACTCGCTTCCAAGGATGCCGCCATGAAGAGCCTGAAGGACCGCGTGAGCGCGGCACTGACGGGATTTGAAGGGAAGGGTCTCACCGTGGAACAGCGTAATGGGCGTATTTACGTGAGCATGGACAACAAATTGCTGTTCCCCAGTGGGAGCTATGCCGTGGATTCGAAAGGCCGCGACATTATAGTCAAACTGGCCAAGGCCATTGAGAACGAAGCGGACCTGAACGTTCTGGTGGAAGGGCACACCGATACCGATAAGGTAACGGGTGCAGGTGCGGTGAAGGACAATTGGGACCTGAGCGTGATGCGGGCGACCAGTGTCGTACGCATCATTCAGGATAACAGCAAGATGGATCCGTTGCGCATCACGGCCGCCGGGCGTGGGGAATACGTGCCGGTGGATCCTGCTGACAAGGCGAAGAACCGACGCATCGAGATCATCCTTGCACCGGACCTCAAGGAGCTCATGAAGCTCGTCGGCGAATAGACCGCAGAGCGCACGGCGAACCAGGATATGGAGCCGGATGATTGGGATACCATGTGACCAACTCCGATGCTGTACGTTCTCCTGATCCTTATTGCACTTGTGATATGGCGTCTGATCCATTTGCGCGCGATAAAGCGCAGAATGCCGGCGCCTCCCATGTCCGAAGCGTGGCGAGCGCTCCTATTGAGTAAGGTGCAATTCTATTCGCTGCTTGAGCCAGGGGACAAGCGCAAATTTGAAGCACGGGTCATGCGCTTCCTTGCCGATGTGCGGATCACAGGGGTCAGCACCGAGATCACGGACCAGGATAGCTTGTTGGTGGCGGCGAGTGCGGTGATCCCCATTTTCGGCTTTCCGGAATGGCATTACCGCGGCTTGCGCGAGGTGCTCCTGTATCCATCAGCGTTCAACGAACACTATGCGATCACCGGTGCTGGTCGTGACCGGCTCGGACAAGTAGGCAGCGGCACCATGGGAGGCAAGATGATCCTGTCCCGACCCGCCCTGGAACAAGGCTTTTCCAACGAAACGAGCAAGACCCATGTGGGCATCCACGAGTTCGTCCACCTTCTGGACAAGGCCGATGGTCTGGTGGACGGCCTGCCTGAAGCGCTGTTGGAGCGGCAGTATGCGCTTCCCTGGATGAAGTTGATGCAGGAAAAGATCAAGGGCATCAACACGGGCAAGTCGGACATCAATCCCTATGGCGGTACCGAGGAGGCGGAGTTCTTTCCCGTGGCCAGCGAGTACTTCTTCAAGCGCCCCAAACTGTTGAAGCGCAAGCATCCCCGGCTCTACGCCAAGCTGGAGCGCATCTTCAAACAGGATCCTGCAGGCTTTGCCTAAGGGGGTCAGTGCTTGTGGCCCGGCTCCCAGATGAGGCGGGTGAACATGCTGAAGCGCTCGTTCTCCCGGTCAACAGGAATGCCCGTAACAATGCCTACCAACAGGTTCTCGGCAATGCTCACGCGCATCTGCGGCCTGATGGTACCATCAAAATCATTGCCCTCGAATTGTTTGTTGAACTCCACACCGATGAAATTGCGTGTGCCGGGGATCATGTAATGGAGGTTCGAGTTCACCTCATACCGGCTATGGATATGACCCGTGGCAAAGACTTGTTCGATCCTTGGCCCCGTGTAGATCAATGTATGCCAATTGCTGCCCCAGCGTTTGGCGGCGATCAGGAAGGGGTTGTACACATTGCCGGTCACCAGCGGATCCCCAAAGCGATCGAACGAGGATAGTTCGAATTCGTTGATGTAGCCTAATGCCAGAGAGGTTGCACGTCGCTCGCTCACCAGGAAGGTCCACTGGGCCGCCAGTTTCAGGCTTTCCATGCGATCGGAGGGGCGCAGATCAGCCGCTCCATTGCGCGCTTGCCCATAGAATATGAAAGGTGTTTCGATCTCCAGTCCGAACCGGTCGGCAACTGCCCACTCGTATTCCAGGAGCATCTCGTAGCTGTCGTAGTCGAGATTGTCCGTAAGCCCCACGCCCAGGTTCCACTCCTTTTCACCCTTGCGCGCGCCCAGGTCGCGGATCAGGTCGATGTAGAGCGGTTCGGCGTGCAGCACTTTGGGGCGCTGGCCCTCCTGTTGTTCCACTTCTGTAATGAACAGGCTGTCCAAGCGTACGTTCCGTTCATTGCGCGTGCTGTCGGGTTCCTGGGCACTCGAGACAGCGGCGAAAAGTAAGGCCAGGAAGAACAGCGCTGAGCGGGACATCGATGCGTGTTGTACGGTACGGTCGCGCAAAACTGGTCATAACGACAGGGGTAGGCCACCCGTGTACGGGTCTTTTGAGAAATGTTAACGTTCCGATGATCGAACGAATCCATCATTGGAGCGTGCGCTACATTACGGCGGCCAAAGGAAGGCAGTAGATCGATCATGCGGAACCAACTCACCGCCCTATGCGCTTGTTGCATGCTCATGCTCTCCGGCTGCACCGTGGGCCGTTTCTTCATCTACAACTTCGCTGATACCAAGGACCATAAGAAGTTCCCGTCACGACCACTGCCACCGTCGGCCACCCCTGCACCCTATGCAGTGGCCCCCCTCGAGTTCGGCCCCAAGAAGATCACCTACCAGGAAGAGGAGCAACCGTTCGAAGACTTCCTGAAGGAGCACAAGACGGTCGCGTTCCTTGTGATCCATCGCGACACGATCAAGTACGAGCGCTACTTCAAAGGCTACGATCAAGCGCGGATCCATACTTCGTTCTCCATGGCCAAGTCGGTGGTGAGCATGCTAATCGGTTGCGCCATAGCCGATGGTTTCATCACGAGCGTGGACCAGCCCGTGACCGACTTCATGCCGGAGATGCGGAAGAACGGCTGGGACAAAGTGACGCTGGAGCACGTGCTGCAAATGACCAGCGGCATGGACTTCAACGAGAGTTATGTGAACCCCTTCGGAACCGCTGCCAAGTTCTACTACGGCCGCCGGCTGTATGCCAACACGGAACGCTTGAAGCTGAAGCGCGCACCTGGTGAGCGCTTCGAATACGTGAGCGGGAACACGCAAATGCTCGGCTCGATCCTGCAGCAAGCATTGCGTGCAAAAGGCGATCAACGCACGGTGACGCAGTACCTCAACGACAAACTTTGGCAGCCGTTGGGCATGGAGTATTACTCCTCATGGAGCATCGACCGTAAGAACAATGGCGTTGAGAAAGCCTTCTGCTGCATCAATGCACCGGCCCGTGACTTCGCGAAGCTAGGTTCGCTCTACTTGCATGGTGGTAGATGGCAGGGTCACCAGCTGGTACCGTCCGAGTGGGTGGAGCGCAGCACGCGCGAGGACACCACGAACGGCAGCGCGCAACGTTACCAATACCAGTGGTGGTTGCCCTCCGGCGATGGTGACTACATGGCCCAAGGGATCCTCGGCCAGTTCGTCTACGTAGATCCTTCCCGTGATCTGGTGATCGTGCGCCTGGGCACCAAGTATGGCGGAGTGGGCTGGCCGAACATCTTTCGGACCGTGGCCAGGTTGTACGAGGTGACCGAACGCTAGCGCCCGGGATGCCAGATGTCCTTGGGCACAGGACCACCCATATTCTCTTCCAATAACATCAGCAGGAAGGCGTTCCCTTCCTCACCGCTGCTGGCGGACATGTGCTGGAAAGCCATGCGAGACAGGTCGAACAGCGAGGTAAGGTCGATCTTCCAAGTGCCATTCTCGCGTTGGAAACTGAAGCTGGCCGGGGTGGGGAAGCCATGCATCTTGAGCGGGGCTTTGGCCTTGTCCCCGTCCACGCTGATCGTGCCGAGTTCCAGTCCTTCCGGCCCTTCGTTGGCCATGAGGCCATCACTCACCGAGTGGGCCACAGCTTCTTTGACGCTCATGGACCGCAATGCCTCAGGCGTGTTCTGCATGCGCATGGCCAGCACGGTCAGCTTGTCCATGGGGTCCAGGCCGCTCACGGTGATGCTGTCCCCTGTGCGGGCCAGTTCCAGCATGCGGTCGAAATGGGCCAGGGTGTTGCTGTCCACCAGCTCCGCGGCCTTGGCACCTTCGCCAGCTTTCAGGGCGGCGAAATAAGTATCGTAGCAGACCCGGATGTCCGCCACATCGTCCTTGGGGCCGCTATCCGAACAAGCCACGAAAAGGAAGGGGAGGGTCAAGAGTTGAACGGAACGTTTCATGGCCGCAAGATAGCGGCGCACCGGGCACCTACCTTGGCCACATGGACAAGGTGGCGATCATCGGTGGCGGGCCCGCTGGCTTGATGGCAGCCTACGTGCTCGCCGATCGGGTTGAGGTGGATCTGTATGAAGCGGGTCGTACGGTGGGGCGCAAATTCCTTGTGGCTGGCGAGGGAGGATTGAACATCACCAACAGTGCGCAGGGGGAATCGCTGGTGGCCCACTATTCACCGATCGAAGTTTTGGAACCCGCATTGTCAGCCTTCGGTCCGGAAGAACTGCGTCATTGGTTGACGGAGTTGAGCATCCCAAGCTTCGTTGGCAGCAGCGGCAGGGTTTTCCCGGAACGGGGTATCAAACCCGCCGAGGTCCTCAAAGCCATCACTTCGGCACTGGTGGCCAAGGGCGTACGCATCCACACCGAGCATCGCTTCGTGGGTTTCGATGAACAGTTACGGCCAATCGTTCAGCATGCGGACGTACGCCTCGTCATCGACGCGGTGCGCGTGCTCTTCGCCTTGGGCGGGGCATCCTGGTCAAAGACAGGCTCCACGGGCGAATGGGTGGAACACTTCGAAGCCATCGGCGTGCGGACGATCCCATTTCGGTCCAGCAACTGCGGGGTGGAGGTCGATCTGCCCCAAGCCATGAAGATCCATGCAGGCAAGCCGCTGAAGAACATCGCTGTGCGTAGCGGTGAGCGTTCCGTGCGTGGTGAAGCGACCATCACCGAACATGGGCTGGAGGGCAACGCCATCTACCCGCTTGTTCCGGTCATTCGCGCTGGCTTGGAGGCTGATGGAAAATCCGAGGTGATCATCGACCTGAAGCCGGACCTGAGCGAAGAGCAGATCGAGAAGAAACTTCAGGATACCGCGTGGAAGGAGCGTGCAGCCGCGCTTCGATTGAACCGACCTTCCGTCGCTCTGTTGAAGGCCTTCACACCGATGATGCGCTACATCGATGGCAGCACCATGGCGCAAGACGTGAAGCAGGTGCGCATTCCTGTTCGTTCGCTGCGCCCCATCGATGAGGCGATCAGTTCGGTGGGCGGCATCGCGCTGGAAGAGATATCCGCCGACCTGTCGCTGAAGAAGCACCCACATTTTTTTGTTGCAGGCGAAATGTTGGACTGGGATGCACCCACGGGTGGATTCCTACTGCAAGGAGCGTTCAGCTCAGGTCGCTGGGCGGCAATGGGCATGGTGCGTTAGGCTACCTATTCGCCTTCCAACTCAGCAATGCGCAGGCGAAGAGCTTCTTCTTGAGCGCCGAAGGCAAGGCGGTACATCCAGCGGGTCACCACCCAGCAAAGGGGGGTTAGGATCACTACGGAGATCAGGAGCAACCAGATCATTCCTGGCTTGGTCATCAGCTCGGCCACTGTCCCGCCGCTGCCGGCCAGGCCACCCAGCACAAAGCCACCAGCGGCACTGAACGGGTAAACAAGAAGCCCCGAACGCTGTCCAACCTGCACCCAACGCCGCAAGGCCGATAGGTGTCGCTTGAGTTCGTGGAGCACGTTGTTCTCTGCGCTGATCCCAATTGGAATGGAGGCGCGCAGTTTCCAAGTATCCCATGCGCTCCAAACACAGAACAGCACGGGTACACTGAGACACAGTCGCACGGTCAGGGAAGGGGTGGAAAGAAGCAGCGCAAGCATGGCGATACCCATGATGACGGCCCAGGCAAGATTGATCGCAAGGTTCTTCCGCAGTGTTGCCAAGGGGTCGCGAGGGCCGTTGCCTTGCAGTTGCGCCGTTCTGAGCATCGCTCGCAGCGCCGGGTCATCCGGGAGTGGGGCGTTCCACGCGTGTTGAAGTTCCATGGTCAATGAGGTTTCAATAGTTCCGACAGTCGTTGTTTGATACGGTGCAGCTTCACAGCGAAGTGGTTGGCACTTATGCCAAGCACCTCGGCAGCCTCCTGGTTCGTGAAACCTTCGAGGTGTAGTCCCACGAGTGCCCTATCCGTTTCGGGAAGCGTGCGGATCGCGGTGTAGAGCCGCTCGCGATCGTCCTGAACGTGGCGGTCATCGACCTTGGGTGCCACACGTTCCAGGTCCGGCACCCGGTCCACCGGCCGGTCACGTCGTCGTTGAGTGAGTATGGTATTCAGGCAGATGCGATACAGCCAGGTGCTGAACTTGGCTTCACCCCGGAACGCGGGCCAGGCTTTCCATGCATTGAGCAGGCTCTCCTGCATCAGGTCCTGCCGCTCGGCTTCGTCGCGCGCATACAACAGCACCAACTTGCGTACGATGCACTGGTCCGCCTCGATGCGTGCTGTGAACTCCGCCTGGCTCAAAGCGACGTAGCTCGGTGGTGGATCATTGGGCGATGACGTAGCCCAGCGCAGCAGCGCTCAAGCCAAGGTGTGCGATCAGCCAGGCGCGTTGCCAGCGGGGTCGTTCGTTCCAAGGCTGGCTATGGTCGAAGGGATCGAACACCAATGCCAGGGCCATGAACATGGGTCCTTGTGTGGCGTCGCTTCCAATGAAGGTGAAGGCGATGCCCGCCAGTGTGAATACGCCATAGCCCCATTTGTTCCACTTGGTGCTGGCCTGTTCTTGTTCCTGCGTGCAGCTTTCCATGGTCGATGTGTTTGTCCATAGGTCGCACCAGGGTGCCCGATCATTACAACCCCACAAATAAATTGTTGTTCGCAAAGCCTGGGCAGCCCTAGATCGATGGCGCGACTAGCCGAACAGGTGCCCAAGCACCTCGTTCACCTGCCCCACCTGCACCAGTTCGATGCCCTTGACCGGGCCGATGCCCTTGGTACCCTTGGGCAGGAAGATCCGTGCGAAACCCAGCTTGGCGGCCTCTGCGATACGCTGTTCGGTGCGGGTCACGGGGCGGATCTCACCGCTCAGGCCTACCTCTCCGCAGAACACGGTGTCCATGGGGATGGCGATATCTGCGTTGCTGCTTAGCACCGCGCACACAACGGCCAGGTCGATCGCGGGCTCTTCCACCCGGAAGCCTCCGGCCAGGTTGAGGAACACATCCTTCTGCCCCAGTCGGAAGCCACAGCGCTTCTCCAACACGGCCAGCAGCATGTTCATGCGGCGCAGATCGAAACCGGTCGCGCTGCGTTGGGGAGTGCCATAGACGGCGCTGCTCACAAGAGCCTGCACTTCGATCAGCAGTGGTCTCTGACCTTCGAGTGTGGCACTCACCGCCACGCCGCTGGGCCGTTCGCGGCGGTCGCCGAGCAGTACCTGGCTGGGGTCCTCAACAGCCGAAAGACCGATGCCCTGCATCTCGTAGATGCCCAACTCGTTGGTGCTTCCGAAGCGGTTCTTCAGAGGGCGCAAGAGCCGGTAGGCATGATCGCGGTCGCCTTCGAATTGTAGTACGCAATCCACCATATGCTCCAGCACCTTGGGCCCGGCGATGAAACCGTCCTTGGTGATGTGGCCGATCAGCACCATTGGGATGTCGGTTGCTTTCGCGAAACGCATCAGTTCCGCAGTGCATTCGCGCACCTGCCCCACGCTGCCTGGGCTGGCTTCCAGCGATGCCGTGTGCAAGGTCTGCACGCTGTCGATCACCACCAGCCCCGGCTTCAGCGCCTCGATGTGCTTGAAGATGTTTTGCGTGTTGGTCTCCGTGAGCACGAAACAGCCGCCATTCGCTGCTGGCCGCTGGCCATTGGCTTGGCCGTTATCGGGACCGGCCAATGGCGAATGGCCTGAGGCCAGCAGCCTTTCCGCGCGCATCTTCACCTGGTGCTCACTCTCTTCTCCGGAAACGTACAGCGTCTTCAGGTGCGGATTCCGCAGGGCGGTCTGCAGCAACAGCGTGCTTTTACCGATGCCCGGTTCACCTCCGATCAGCGTGATGCTACCCGGCACCAAGCCACCACCCAATACACGCGCCAACTCACGATCATTCAGCAGTATGCGGGGGCCATCCTGTGCCGGGATGTCGTCGATGGCGATCGGCTTCGGGTTGCGGCTCTTTACGCTTTCGGGTGTTCCGCGCTTCTCCTCCACGCGATCCACGATCTCCTCCACAAGCGTGTTCCATTCCTTGCATTGGCTGCATTGCCCCAACCACTGCGCATGACTGGTGCCGCAGCTTTGGCAAACGAACTTGGAGCGGACCTTAGCCGCCATGGCGGATCTTCTCGACGGTCGCTGTGGTGGAATAACCCTCCACCAGCTTCAAGCTGCGCACCTCGCCTCCATTGTTCCGCACGTATTCCGCGCCCACGATCTGGTCCTCGGTGTAGTCACCGCCTTTCACGAGCACGTCGGGCCCGATGTTCTGGATCAGTTCCAGCGGAGTGTCCTGGTCGAAGAGCACGACGGCATCCACCAAGCGCAGCGCTGCGAGCACTTTGGCCCGGCTGGTCTCATCGTTGTACGGGCGGCCACTGCCCTTGCCCAAGCGTTGCACACTGGCATCGGTATTCACGCCGATCACCAAGCGGTCGCCCAAGGCAGCGGCTTCGTGCAGGTATTCCACGTGCCCCCGGTGCAGAATGTCGAAGCAGCCGTTGGTGAACACGATGCGGTCGCCCTTCATGCGCCAGATGTTGCACAGGCGCTGCAACTGGGTCAGGTCCACGATGCGTTTGTCAATTGGGTCGGTGGCGACCATGGTGCTCATCATTCGGGCGATTTCCGGTTGTTGGAGATCAAAAGTAGAGATATGCCTCCTAGCACGATGACCATTACGGTTTGCGCCACCCAAAGCAACCACCCCATGGCCAGGGCATCGGGTCGAAGTAGTCCGCCGCCTTCCGGTGGGGCCATATATACACTCACGATCAGGGCTACGAACGCGGGATATACACCGATGCCTCCCTGTACGAGGATGATCCCCACGGAACCCGCAATAAAGCCCGCCATGATCCCGGCCGGGGGTACTTCCGCAGTGGTCTCCAAGGCAAAGAATCCAACCCAGAACATGGCCACATAGAGGCCCCAGATGAGCAATGTGTGGGCGATGAACGGGATCTTGTCCGGGGTCAGGAACACCGAACGCAGCCCCTCCATCAACCCCCGGATCCCATCGCGCAATCTGGACCTTACCGCTGGTCTTTTCATGACCAGATAAGCTCCGGTCACAAGGCTCAGAACAACGACCGGGACCATGATCCATACCAGTCCCCATCCATTGCTCCCCTCCGTCCCGGCACGTTCGTCACGGAAGAATAGGATGCGCTCCTGGAGAAGTTCCAGTTTGTCGAGTTGAAGAAGAAGTGTGACCGCCGTGATACAAGCCAGCACTACCATATCCACGGCTCGCTCGGCCAGGATGGTCCCAAAGCCCTTCTCGAACGGCACGCCTTCGCTCCGGTACAAGAGGACGGCCCGGGTGGCTTCCCCGGCACGGGGCAATAAGAGGTTCATGAAATAGCCCGACATGGTGGCATTGTAGGCGTTCCAGTAACCGGGGCGATGACCCATGTAGTTGAGCAGATACCTCCACCGCCAGGCGCGGCTCATATGACTACACATGCCACACAGCACGCTCAACCCCAACCACCACCAATTCGCCTCCCGGAAGGCCATGAACAACTCGCCCCGTTGTTGTTCATCGAGTTGCTTGTAGAAGTAATGTATGAGCCAGATCCCGAGGCCCACCGGAACAGCTATCCTGAGCCCGTTGAGCAGGGCCTTTCGCATGGTCAACCCTTGAGCTTGTTCGTATGCTCGTTCGGGAACACCACCGTGGGCCTGAAGGTGCGTGCCTCTTCGAGGGGCATCGATCCATAGGCGATCACGATCACGATGTCGCCGACCTGTGCACGCCGGGCAGCCGGGCCGTTGATGCTCACGATCCCGGAACCGCGTTCTCCGAGGATGATATACGTCTCGATCCGTTCGCCATTGTTCACGTTCACCACCTGAACCTTTTCCCCTTCCACCATGCCAGCTGCGTCGATCAGGTCCTGATCGATCTGGATACTGCCGATGTAATTGAGCGCCGCCTGGGTGATGGACACCCGGTGGATCTTGGCGCGCATGACTTCAATGTTGATGGGCATGCTTGTGCGTGAAGTGGCCGCAAATGTAGATCCCCCTGACTTGGAGGTAGCTCTCAGCGCACCAGGGTGATGTTGTCGATAAGGCGTACCGGCCCTACCGTGGCGGCCACCAGGGCGATGGCATGGTCCAGCTGGCCCCAGTCGTTCAATGGGGCCAGCGTATCAGGATGTGCAATGCCGAAATGGTCGACGACGATGTCCGGTTCCGCTGCAAGTTCGAGCAACGCAGCCCCGCGTGTGTCCTGGACCGAGTTTTTGAAGGCCATTTGTGATGCGGCCTGAAGGGAGCGGTACAGCACGGTCGCACTTTTGCGCTGGGGCTCGCTCAGGCGCTGATTGCGTGAACTCAGTGCGAGCCCATCGGGCTGCCGCAGGGTTGGGCATGGGATCACCTCTTCGGGCCAGTGCAGGTCCGTGGCCACGTACCGGATCATCGTCAGCTGTTGACGGTCCTTCTCACCAAAGTAGGCCCTATCCGGTCTTACATAGTGGAAAAGGCGCTCAACCACGTTCGCCACACCCTGGAAATGCCCTGGGCGGGAGGGACCTTCCCAATGTTGATCCAAGCCACCCAGGTTGAATACAGCAGGTTTGAAGTCCTTGAACAGGGCATCGTCCGTAGGACTGAACAGTACATGGCAGCCCACTTCCTGTAACAGTTCACGATCCCGACCCGGTTGGCGCGGGTACTTGGCAAGGTCTTGTTGGCTGTTGAACTGGAGCGGGTTCACGAAGATGCTGCAAACCACTTTGTCGCAGGCGTCAAGTGCGCGCCGCACAAGCTCCAAGTGCCCCTGGTGAAGGGCACCCATGGTGGGCACGAAGCCCACGGTACACCCGGTTCCACGCATTGTGGCGGACCATTCGGCCGCATGGCTCGGAATTGCGATAATTTCCAATGTCGGCGCGGGTTCCAGGGGTGCGTGTAGGGGGCGAAGCTAGCGTCCTTGTTGATGGTCCGGGGAAAAGTCTATATTTTTGTACTCAGAATTCCCCATCCCATCATGAGTTTGAAGAACGCGAAGGTCCTGACCATCTCTCAATCCATCCACCCATTCCTGGACGGTCCGGAGGACATGGCCAAGGCTACCCGCCAGCTGCCGCAAGGCATTCTGGAGTGTGGGAACGAGATCCGGGTGTTCATGCCGAAGTTCGGCTGCATCAATGAACGCCGGCATCAACTCCATGAGGTCATCCGCTTGAGCGGCATGAACCTGATCATCAACGACACCGACCATGCCCTGCTGATCAAGGTGGCCAGCGTACCCAGCGCACGCATGCAGGTGTACTTCATCGATAATGAGGAGTACTTCAAGCGCAAGGCTGATACCCATTGCGGGGAAGGCACCTTCTACGCCGACAATGACGAGCGTGCGCTCTTCTTCGGAAGGGGTGTATTGGAAACGGTGCGCAAACTCGGCTGGGTGCCGGACATCATCCACTGCCACGGTTGGATGACGGCCTTCGTGCCACTGTATGTGCGGCACTACTTCGCCGATGACCCCCACTTCGAGAACGCAAAGCTGATCTACAGCGCCTATGACCAAAAGGTGGAAGCCTTGGATAAGGACCTGGCCAAGAAATTGACAATGGAAGGCTTCGACAAGGATCTGCTGAAGGGCCTGGCCAAACCCACCACGGATGAACTCCAGAAGTTCGCCATGGGACTGAGCGATGGTGTTGTGAAGGCAAGTCCCAAGCTGAACCGCGGCATGGAGACCGCCATCAAGGCCTACGATCGCCCCATGATGGTGAGTACCGGCGCGGACATTGTCCAGGAACATGCCGAGTTCTACAACAGTGTGTTGGAGGAAGCCTTGGTCTGAGCATCATTGAAGACCATGAGCGCACAAGCATCGGCACGGCCCGCCCCATGGGTCGTGCCGTTCTTTTTCCTGTGGGTGATCAGCACAGGCTGCACAAAACCGGATAAGGACCTTGGTCTGGACCTGCTACCCGGGGATCCGTTGGGCATACTGGTGGATACGGCTACGTTGCATGTATTCACATATGCTGATAGTGCGATACGCACCAGCGGGCTCACGCGTAACTTGTTGGGCTCCTATCTCGATCCGCAGTTCGGTCATGTGAGAGCAGGGATCGTTGCCCAGGTCAGGATCAGTGCGAACAACATCGGGGAGGGACAGGATAACAGCGGTCTGGTCGCCGACAGTATCGTGCTGGCCCTGGCTTTCGATGGCTCCACCTATGGCTATGGCGGTCTGAACCCCCAGGTGTTCAATGTCCACGAAATATCGGAGAACTTGTCCCCGGACTCGCTCTACGAGAGTGACCATGTGCCTGCTACGGTACCAGGCGACCTTGTGCACGAACGTGGCAGGCGGATCACGCCTCGCCCCCTGGCCCAGGTGATCGCCGGTGGAGATACGTTACCACCCCAGCTTCGCATCCGCCTGGACAACGCCCTGGCCGACCGCTTTCTGGACGCATTCGGTACGGATCTTTTGTCGGACAATGCCAGTTTTCTGGACTTTTTCAAGGGTTTGTATATCACGGTCGACAATGGCCAACAGGTGCCGTTCCAACAAGGTATCCTCTATTTCAACCTGCTGAGTGCGGCCTCCAATGTCACTTTGTACTACAGGAATACGCTCCTGCCGGATCCGGTTCCCGTGAAACTCGAATTTCCGATCAACCAGAACAGCGTGCGTTACACGGTCGTGGAACACGATCATGCCCAGGCACTGGATCTTGGATTGGCCATGGCCCTTTCCGATACCATCACACCTGCGGAACGCGCCTATGTGCAGGCTTTGGGCGGGCTGCGTACGGTCATCCGGTTCCCACACGTGATGGACTACGCACAGTCCGGTTCGGCGCTGGCCAAAGCAGAACTCGTAGTGCCCGTGGGCGACACTTACAATGCCTACCTCGTGCCCCCAGCACAATTGTTCCTTTTCCGGAGGGATGATGCGGGGGTGGAACAGTTCCTTCCTGACCAGACCGGCGGCATTGGCTCGATCGGGGGGAATTTCAGTGCTGCTGCACAGGAGTATCGGTTCAACATCACCCGCTATGTTCAGGGCGTGCTCAATGGTTCCATCCCGGGCGGAGGTGTGGAAATGGTGGCCGCAGGCAGTGGAATATCAGCGAACCGAGTGGTCCTGGCGGGCCCTGCCGCAGAAGGCAACGCCATGCGACTGCGCCTTACATTTACCACCTACTGAAATCACGCGCATGTGTGGGATCGTGGCATATCTGGGGGACATGGAAGCTTACCCGATCTTGATGAACGGGTTGCGTCGATTGGAGTACCGCGGTTATGATAGTGCCGGAGTTGCACTGCTGGATGAAGGTCGCTTATCGATCCTGAAATGCCAGGGCAAGGTCAGTGATCTTGAAGCCCATGTGACCGGGAAGAACGTCTCCGGGACCGTCGGGATCGGCCATACCCGCTGGGCCACGCACGGCCCTCCCAACGATGTGAACGCGCACCCGCATCAAGGCAATGGTGGCGATCTGGCATTGATCCACAATGGGATCATCGAGAACTATGCCTCCCTCAAAGAGGAGTTGTCCCACCGCGGGCATACGTTCAAAAGCGATACGGATACGGAGGTGCTGGTTCACCTGATCGAGGACATCCAACGTTCCGAGGGTGTCGATCTGGCTGAAGGGGTCAGGCTGGCGCTGCAGAGCGTCGTGGGGGCCTATGCCATCGTGGTGATGGATCGCAAGGAGCCCGATGTGTTGGTGGCGGCCCGGAAGAGTTCTCCCTTGGTGATCGGGATCGGCAATCGAGGCGAACACTACGTCGCCAGCGATGCCACACCCATCGTGGAGCATACGAAGAACGTGGTGTACCTGGAGGATGGTGAGATCGCGGTGATCGAACGTGGCAAGGGCTTGAAGATTCGCAATGTGAAGAACCAGGAGAAGACCCCGTTCATCACAGAATTGGAGATGCATTTGGAGGCATTGGAGAAAGGCGGGTATGACCACTTCATGCTGAAGGAGATCCATGAGCAGCCCCGGAGCATACGCGACAGCATGCGTGGTCGGCTGAACGTTACCAAGGGTGAGGTGGTACTGGGTGGGATCAAGGACTATGAGCAGAAGTTGGTGAACGCCAAGCGCATTTTGGTACTCGGTTGCGGTACGAGCTGGCATGCCGGGTTGGTCGGGGAGTATTTGTTGGAGGAGCTGGCTCGAGTCCCTGTCGAGGTGGAATATGCCAGTGAATTCCGCTATCGGAATCCGGTGGTAGGGGAGGAGGATGTGGTGATCGCCATCAGCCAAAGCGGTGAAACAGCTGATACATTGGCCGCGATCGGCTTGGCCAAAAGCCGGGGAGCCACGATCATCGGCATCTGCAATGTGGTGGGCAGCAGTATCGCACGGGTCACCGATGCGGGGTCATATACCCACGCCGGACCGGAGATCGGAGTGGCAAGTACCAAGGCATTTACGGCGCAGGTCACCGTGCTCACACTGCTGGCGCTCATGATCGGTCAACGCAAAGGGACCATAGGCGCAGGGCATTTCCACCGGTTGATCAATGAATTGGACGCGATACCTGGCAAGGTCCAGAAGGTCCTGGAGAGTGAGGCGCAGATCAAGTACATCGCCGACATTTACAAGGACGCCACCAATGCACTGTACCTGGGCCGTGGATACAGTTTCCCGGTGGCCCTGGAGGGAGCGCTCAAGCTGAAGGAGATCAGCTATATCCACGCCGAGGGCTACCCGGCGGCTGAGATGAAGCACGGCCCCATCGCACTGATCGATGAAGCCATGCCCGTGTTCGTGATCGCCACCAAGGGTGCCAGTTATGAGAAGGTGGTGAGCAACATCCAGGAGGTGAAGGCACGCAAAGGCAAGATCATCGCGATCGTGACCGAGGGTGACACCGTGGTGAAGGAGATCGCCGATCACGTGATCGAGATACCTGAGACCGTGGATGCATTGGTGCCGCTTTTGAGCGTGGTGCCTTTGCAACTGATAAGCTATCACATTGCTGTGATGCGGGGTTGCAATGTGGATCAACCACGAAACCTGGCCAAGAGCGTGACCGTCGAGTGAACTTAGCCTTCTTGTGGTCGGCTCGCACGCACTCCATGTTGATCTGAAATGTTGTAGGCTGCGTTCTCGTTGGTGGACCGTTACACGCATCTTTGGGGAAAAATATACCCACTTCGTGGAGGCGTCGGGGAAAGATCGCCACATGTGAATAGCAACGGGTATATCATTACGGGCAAATGAACGTATGGACCAAAGTTGGCAGAGCGCGCGTCAAGCGTTGACCACGTGAACTGCGAGCATGCGACTTCAACGCAACCGACGCTCTTGAATAACATATTCCGCCGCATTACGTCTACGGGACGTTATATCCCGGAGATCGACGGATTGCGCTTCATTGCGATAATAAGCGTACTTCTCGTGCATGCACATGCCTGGCTTGTGGCGCACTTGGGCATCACCGATGTAACGCGTATCCAGGGACTCAGCACCCTGGCTCCCTGGCTGATGAGAGGAGGGTACGGGGTGCCGATCTTCTTTGTGATCAGTGGCTTCATTCTCTCATTGCCCCTTTTGCAGGGGGGAGCGTTCAGTTACCGCACATACCTGCTCAGGCGGCTCACCCGGCTAGAGCCGCCTTACATCATTTCGATGATGCTCATTTTCGTGTTGCTCCTCATCACCGGGAAGTACACGTTCAACGAGATGCTGCCTGAATTCCTGGCCTCCCTCGTCTATCTCAACAACATCATCTTCCCAGATACGCTGCCCATGGTGAACGGGGTGACGTGGTCCCTGGAGATCGAGGTGCAGTTCTATCTGTTATGCCCGGCGTTGGGGTTATTGCTGCGCAACAACAAGTACCAACTGCTCTACTACATTCTCCTCCTCCTGATCGCACTGGCGGTCCAGAAGTGGGCTGAACCCGACTTCCTATCCCTGATCTCCGTCGGATCCTACTTCCTCTTGGGCTACGTGCTGGCCTATGCCTACTTGCGCAAGCCTCTGTTCAGTCTGCCTCCCTTGGCTCGCGATATGATCACCCTGGCTTCGTTCATCACGATCTGGGCGCTCCTGATCCCCATTGGTACGGACCGTTCCGGATCTTTCATCTGGTATATTCTGGAACATGTCAATCTGTTCCTGTTCTTCTATATGGTCGTCGTGCAACGTGGCTTGCCGGCGGTTTTCACCGCTCCGGTCATTGCCACGATCGGTGGCATGTGTTATAGCATCTATCTCCTTCATTTCGCACTTTTCTCGGTGCTGGGCAGGGCATTGGTCACTTTGGACCTGTTCGAGGACACCACCACCACCTATTATGTTTCCATGGTGCTGCTGCTGTTGGGCGCAATAGGTATTTCTTCCGTGTTCTACCTTTTGTTGGAACGCCCATTCATGCAACGCGACTGGCATCGCAAGTGGATCGGACGCTTGCGTGGCATCCAGGACTATGGAGCATCGGGCCATGCGCAGACCTTGGAACCGGAGTTCAAGGAGGAGGTGCCGCCGCCGCGGTCCACATGAAAACACGACCGTTGTTCCGGTATGGGTCCAAGTCCTTGGTCAGCAACAAATGGCCAAGGTCCAGCAAGACCAACACCCCGAATCCGCCGAAGGTGAGCCCATAGATCACGGCGACCTTGGGTGTGGTACCCAGGTAGAGCCGATGTGCTCCGAAAGGACCAAGGAACAGCGCCAGGGTACTTCCAACAAGACGGGTGTTCTCTCCTCCGGTTGAAGCAGTGTCCGCAGTAAGTTCATCAGGCATTTCGTCCAAAACCAGGATCCATTCGGCTTGTCGAAATGGGCCACCCGCATCCACGTCGACACTGAATAGCAGCGCCAAGGCAAAGAGGGTCATCGGCAGGATCCTACACTCCTTCATGGCGTTGAAAAGCAACGGGCGTTGTGGAACGACCCCACAACGCCCGCTGAATGTACCGTGCCAGGAACTCACTTGCCTGCAGCGTAGCGCCGGGCCACCTCCGGCCAGTTCACCACATTCCAAAAAGCGGCGATGTAGTCGGGACGGCGGTTCTGGTAGTTCAGGTAGTAAGCATGTTCCCAGACATCGAGACCCAGGATGGGGGTTCCACCACAACCACTATCGGGCATCAGCGGGTTGTCCTGGTTGGGGGTACTGCACACCTCCACCTTACCACCCTTGTGCACGCATAACCAGGCCCAGCCACTGCCGAAACGGGTGGCGGCGGCTTGTGCGAATTTCTCCTTGAAAGCATCAAGGCCGCCGTAAGCCGAATTGATCGCTTCGGCCAATTCGCCGCTCGGGGAACCACCGGCCTTGGGGGCCATGATCGTCCAGAACAAGCTGTGGTTGTAATGACCTCCACCATTATTGCGCACTGCCGCATTGCTCATGTCGAGCCCGGCCATGAGTTCTTCGATCGCCTTGCCCTCCATCGGTGTTCCTTCGATGGCCTTGTTCAGATTGGTCACATATGCATTGTGGTGCTTTCCGTGGTGGATCTCCATCGTCTTGGTATCGATGTGTGGCTCCAACGCAGCACTTGCGTAGGGCAACTCAGGTAGCTTATATGCCATGTTCGTCGTTGATTAGGATTGGTATGTCGAGAATCGGCACAAAGATAGCCATCGATGAAGGCCTCATTATGAGGATATTGGTGGAACCGTGTAGCTTTGGACGCACTTTCACCAAAACGCACCAATCAGTATGATCAAGAAGTTCGCATTGCTGGCCACGATGGCAGCACTCTTCGTTGCTTGCGGGAGCAGCAATGAAGCCGAAATGGAAGCCAAAGCCCAGGAGATCGAGGCTGAAGCCCAACAGATGATGGACAAGCTCGAAGCCGAGATGAACGCCGCTGCCGTGGAGGCCGAGGCCAACATCGATGAGGCTGTGGAGAGTGTCGAAGAAGCCGCCACTGAAGGCGTTGAGCAGGTGGAAGAGACCGTTGCCGAGTAATTCGATCCTGAACAATAAAGAACGGGGTCGTTCCGAAAGGAACGGCCCCGTTGTCGTTACAGGGTGGCTCTTTGTGGCTAAGCCCCCGCGCTGAGTTCCTGGCTGGCGCGTTTGAAGATGCTGTCCGTATCCAGCATGATCTCGTAGAACCCTGAATTTCCCCAGAGGTTACGGGCGATCCCGGCTTTCAACCGGATGGCGATCTGGCGCCGTGAGCGTTCAAGGTCGCCGGGTTCCTCCACGATGCCTTGTCCTTCGGCGAAACGCCCCAGTTCGCTCAACAATCCATCACTGATCTCATAGCTCTGAGCAAAACGCTCGTGCGAACCATAGCTCAGCAGCTTGTCACGGTCGCGATCGGCCACGTCGAAGGCGAACTGGTTCAGGGTGCCACTGAAGAACAGACGCGTGAGGTATTGGGAGCCCTCGGCGGTATCGGCCGGCACGAAGATGTCGGGCATCACACCTCCACCACCGAAGACCTGACGACCATTGCGGGTGTAATGGATCTGGCTGGAATCGATCCGAATGCTATCCGCCGAGAACAACTCACCATGGTCGGAGCGTGAATCGAAGTCATCCAGGTAATCGATCCCTTCACCATAGGGTCGTTGGATGGAACGCCCCGATGGCGTGTAATACCGCGCGGTCGTCAGGCGTATGGCGCTCAGGTCCGGCAGGTCCACATGCTCCTGGACCAGCCCTTTGCCGAAGGAGCGCCGCCCTACCACCAGTCCGCGGTCGTTGTCCTGGATGGCTCCGGCGATGATCTCGCTGGCCGATGCCGAGCCCTCGTCGATGAGCACGGCCAGTGGAATGTCCTCGAATCGACCCCGCGCCGATGCGGTGATGTCACGTCGGGGCGAATGACGGCCCTGGGTGTACACGATGGTGTTGCCATCGGCCAGGAACTCATCGGCCAGCTCGATGGCTGAATTCAGATACCCTCCACCATTGCCCCGCAGGTCGACCACCAGGCGCTGCATGCCTTTTTCCTTTAGATCAACGGCGGCGTTCATGAACTCCTCGTGCGTGTTCTTGGCAAAACGCACCAGTTTGATGTAGCCGGTCCCATCCTTGGATATCAAGGATGCCGCCACACTATGGATGGGGATCTTGCCGCGCTTGATGGTGACCTCGAACGGTTCCGCCCGTCCGCCCCGCAACAGGTTCACGGTGACCTCGCTGCCCTTGGGACCACGCAGCAGTTTCATCACACCGTCATTGGTGATCCCCACGCCTGCCAGCTTGGAACTGTCGGCTGCCAGGATGCGGTCCCCGGCACGGATCCCGAGTGCTTCACTGGGACCACCCTCCACGGCTGCCACCACCACCACCGTATCACGTTGGATCGAGAATTCAACGCCGATACCATCAAAACTACCCTCGAGTGGTTCCTGTGCCGCACGCAGTTCCGCAGCGCTGATGTAGTAGCTGTGCGGGTCAAGGCGTTGCAACATTTCCTGCAGAACTTCTTCCACCAGGGCGTTCTTCTCCACGGTGTCAACATACTGCCGGTCTATCAGGTCCAACACCTGGCTGATCTTGTCCGCTGCGGAAGGTTGGCGCAACCTCAACATGGTCAGTGGCCCCGATCCATTGGAACCCATGTCCTGCCCGATGAACAGGCCGGCCACCAATGCCAAGGAAAGCAACAGCGGATAAAGTGCGGATACAGGTCGTGAAGAAGGGTTCGACATGGGCCTCAGGAGAGTTCCAATTTACGTACGATCAGGCCACCTTTCTCCAGCAGTTCCAAACCAGATGGGTCCTTATATGCATCCACGTATACGAGGCGTTTGATACCCGCCTGTAAGATCAGCTTGCTGCATTCCTTGCAGGGCGAGTGCGTGAGGTATAACGTGGCACTGCGCGCATTGTTGGTACTACGGGCAACTTTCAGGATGGCGTTCGCCTCGGCGTGTAACACATACCAGTACGTGGTCCCGCTCGGGTCCTCGCAATCATTGGGAAAACCGGTGGGTGTGCCATTGTACCCATCGCTGATGATCATGCCATCCTTCACGATGATCGCACCAACCTGCTTGCGCGTGCAGTGGCTCAACTTGGCCCACTCCAAAGCCATGCGCATGTAGGCCCGGTCGTAGCGGTCCTGCTTGGCAGGGTCAGGGTAAACGAGGTCGTTCTGCTGCATCGGGAGGGCATTTGCCCATGTGGTCATGTGCTCATGTGCCCATGAATGCACGCCTCTGGTTCCGGAGGACCAATGTGCACATGGTCGCATGGTCGCATGTTCACATGACCACATGCCTTCGCTTCGTACCCAGGGCGGGACTCGAACCCGCACGAATTGCTTCACTGGTGTTTGAGACCAGCGCGTCTACCGATTCCGCCACCTGGGTAGGTGCTCACCTTCTTTTGCGGTTGCGAATTTCTTTCAATAACTCCTTTCCCGCACCAGACTTCAAGAACTTTTCTCGTCTCCGAGCTTCCTTTCTATCTGGCAACACTTCAACGACCAAAACTTCGAAGGGCCTATAAGCACGCGTTGTAGGTTCTTTGCCTCGCTGATGCTCATTGATCCTTCGTTCCACATTCAAGCTCAGTCCCACGTAGATGTACTCCTTCTCCAAGCTGGCTAAGGCATATACCGAGCAGTTCATTCCATTGCTGGTGTTTGTGACCAGCGCGCCTGCCTGCCGGCAGGCAGGTCTACCGATTCCGCCACCTGGGTAGGTATTGGGGCGGCGAAGTTAAGCAGCAAGGGCTGCTCAGTGTTATCGAACGAAGCGAGCGGGCCTGTATCCCATCATTCCTTGATGAAGCGGGCACTGATACTTGAACCTGCGATGCGCACCGAATACAGCCCGGCGGGCAATCCGGAAACGTCGATGGTCGATGTGGTGCCACTGGTCCTGGTCCGCATCACACAGGCGCCTTTCGTGTCGAATACGTCCACCCCGGTGCCCGGCAACACATTCGGAGCGGCCAGGTTCAGAAGGGTCGATGTAGGGTTGGGAAAGAGCGCGAGATGATCGGCCGCAACTGGCCGTTCATGGAGACCGGTGGGCAACCCATCACAGGCCATTGGCCAACCCTCTTCCACGCTGTTCCACATGCCGGGTATGTCCATCGCGAATGCGCGAATGCTATCCACACGCTGCTGCAGTGCGGCTACGCTGGCCTCTGGACCTCCGTCCTCTGCACGGGCGTACACATAGGCCAGGAGCAGGTTGATGTGCTCACCGGGCTCCAAGGTGCCCGGTCCCATACGGGCCAAAACTCTCCTGTCACCCGGCACATTGCCTGCGCCCACTTCGCTCCATGGCGCTTGTGGTACACCGCCGGTACCCAGCCCGGCCTGGTCGCTTTCACCTGGGAACACATAGTCGGTGTACACCAATGGAGGAACGCTCGAATATCCAGTTCCGCCGTAGCGCAAGGGAACGTTGTCCTTCCATATACCGCGCAGGTAACTGTAGAAGTGGGTGTGCGTGGTCGGGTCGGTCATGGAGACCGGTCCCTGTTCCAGCCAATACATGGAGCCGCTCAATCCATGGCGCTCATTATCGATGATCCCGTCCGCGAACCCGCTGCCGTATTGGTACAGGTATTCGGGTAGTGCGGGGTTATCCATGCCATCGAGCTCAAGACGCGGCCCCTTCAACACGACCATACCGAATGCGGGTGGGTTGGTACCGAAGCCGGGAGTGCCCAGGCAACTCTCGTCCACTTCATCGCCATTCACCGCATAGATCATTCCTCGGGGGGCATCGGTACCTACGAGGTCATCCAGTCCGCACCCCAGATCCAAGTCGGCGAATTGTCCGATCCCAAAGTGCAAAAGGGTCTGGGTTCCTTGGTTGATGATCTTGTATTGCACGAAGACGGTGTTCGCCAGGGCCGGATCGCTGGTGTATGCGAAAGGCATCATGCGTACCTCCACACCGATAGGCTGTCCGCCGCTTCCAGTGATCATGTCATTGAAAATGGCGAATAGCGCCTGATCTCCAAGTATGCAAGGGTGATCGCCGGCGAAGGGGTCATAGTTGCCATCATTGTCATAGTCGAAGAAGGGTGCGAGGTAGGGGTCTTGAAAGGCTGCCACATCACCCATGGCGGGCCAGGTGATGAAAACATTTGGAACGGTGTAGCCACCGGGGAATTGCTGGGCCACATCGCAACCAGGGTCGGCCAGGCAATCGAAGTAGGCGCGGTGCAGGATCACATCCGCCTGTTCGACCTTCCACACCTGATCATATTGTGCGGAGACCTGCGGGGTGATGGTGGCAGATCCGTCGTTGGTCAAGGGGCCGGGCCAGAACTGCTGGGGATCCGTTCCATTGAGATGTGCTGCGAGCTTCAATTGGTTGTCCGGGCTGAGGCCCCCCAACCAGAGTCCACTGCTATAAAGCAATGGCGCACTGTTGGCCGAAGGCACAACGAAGGCACTGGTGCCGTTGACCAGATCGGGCCCGATGAGACCCGTGGAATGGACCCGGGCGCGGATCTCGTTGATGTCGAGTTCGGCGAAGGCCTGGGCTCCCGCTTGTTGCGCGGTGAGCAACAACCCGAAAAGGACGGAGGTGTATTTGTGGGCCATGGGTGAGGGGTTGAGGTGGAACGGATGATCCGCACCTGAAACTACCACCAAGCCTGGCGACCCCAGCCCGCTCACCGGATTACGGCATATTCCGAACGGTCATCGGTCGTTGATGCCCCTCACAACTTCCGCAACAACCCCCGCATATCCACCTTCTCCGCCACGATCCGCTCCACCTCGCCGATGGGCACCCGCTCCTGGTTGGATCCGCCGCGACAGTTCACACTTGTCGCTGTCGCACCTTGTGTTCATCCACAGTGGTGAAGCGCCCCGCAAACTGGTAAACCCCCGACCCGACGATACGGACAAGCCTCTTGGCCACCTCTTCAACGTCGAAAGACTCATAGCGGAATAGTACCACGCCTTGCCCGACCTTCCTTTCGAGCGCGAAGACCAATGCTCCGAAGTCCTGGTCGTGGGTGACCATGATGCGTTCCTGTTCCACGGCGTAGGTGAGGATGTCCTCGTCGTCCGGTATTTTGATATCCGTCCCTATTCGGACGACATCGTGCCCATGCATGCGGAGCCGAACGGCAGCGGCCTTCGAAACATTCTCGTCCAATAGGAAGCGGAGCGCGACCTTACTTTCCATCCGCTATTCAGCTTGCCTCTATGCGCCTTCCAGCGGCCTGGGATACATGCCCGAAGCGATGTTCTCGCTCATGAAGGCGTATATGGCTTTGATATGGTTCGGCTTCAGGCGCTCATAGTTCTCCATGAGCTGTGCTTCGGTCCATCCTTTGGCCATCAATGCGAGGATGAACTCCACGGAAAGCCGGGTGCCTTTGATCGCCGGTTTGCCGGCGAGAACCTTGGGGTTGCTGGTGATGTATCGGCGCCAGTCCATGGCTTCAAATATAACGCAGCGCAATGCCCAATGCGCCCTACAACTTCCGCAACAGCCCTCGTATATCCACCTTCTCCCCCACGATCCGTTCCACTTCGCTGATGGGCACACGCTCCTGCTTCATGCTGTCTCGCTCACGAATGGTGACGGCGTTGTCGACCAGCGTGTCGTGGTCCACGGTGATGCAGTAGGGCGTGCCGATGGCGTCCTGGCGGCGGTAGCGTTCGCCGATGCGTCGGCTATTGCTTGATCCACTTGGCTGTCCCGTGGATCTGGCCGCTTTGGTCCACGATGGAACATTGGTAGACACCGGGTGGCAAGAGGGAAACATCCACGCCCCCATCCTCCTTTATCGCTTCTTCCATGACGATCCGGCCGGTGATGTCGTGCAGGCGTAGCGAGGTTTGCCCAAATTCTTCCAAGCTTCTGACCCAGAGTTGGTCGTGCCCAGGGTTGGGATATAGGACCGGCCCTGACGATCGCTGCGGACTTGTGTCCATCCCCAGGAACAGGTCGCAAGCCGATGGTCCACCTGTATCATAGATCGGAAATGTGTCGTCCTGGTAAGTGCGCAAAGTGGCGCCGAAATCTGAGACGATGCATCCTCCTGGGGGGATGACCATCAATGGCGTCCCAATGCGTTCCACGACTGTCGTCATGCCCATCTCGGGATCACCGAACTGGTCGAGATGGACCACGGAAACTGTACGCAGCATTACCCCGCTCAATGAAATATGGCCTGTATCGGTCACCTGGAGCATGCCCCATGTTCCTCCACACGTGCTCTCGTCAGCACCGATCGGCCACCAACGGTCGCCAGGCACGGCGTTGAACCGGTAGAGGGTGTCCCATTCCCATTGGCCGCTAAATGAGGTCCAGGCGAATACGATGCTGTCCTCCACACTGGTGTGGAAGTAGGTATCCGTTTCCGTGATCGTGCCTGCAATGTGATCCAGCACATGTCCTGTAACATGGAACTGTTGTGCCGAACGGCCGTCAATGACCGTGTCTCCCACATAGACGTGGGTCTGGCAGCCATCCGTGAAGGCAGTTTGAATGTTGTAATTCCATACTGCGCCGGGCGGGGACCAAAGTTGTGCGGAAAGTCCAAGGCCCATGAAGCCTGTGGTCACAGCGAAGGTGATTTTCATGAACATGGGTTTGTCTGTTCTCCTAATGTGCAGGAAGAAGACACCAGAAGGGACGCCTTCGCTGCTTAAGTCCTACAGCTTCCGCAACAACCCCCGCATATCCACCTTCTCCCCCACGATCCGCTCCACCTCACTGATGGGCACACGATCCTGTTTCATACTGTCCCGTTCGCGGATGGTGACAGCGTTGTCTACCAGCGTCTCGTGGTCCACGGTGATGCAGTAGGGCGTGCCGATGGCGTCCTGGCGGCGGTAGCGCTTGCCGATGCTGTCCTTTTCGTCAAACTGGCAATTGTGGTCCAGCTTCAGGCGGTCCATGATCTCGCGGGCCTTCTCCGGCAGACCATCCTTCTTGATCAACGGTAGCACAGCCACTTTCACTGGCGCCAGCGCGGCGGGGATGCGCAGCACCTCGCGTGTTTCACCGTTGGGAAGTTGCTCCACATCATAGGCCGCGCTCAGGATGGCCAGGAACATGCGGTCCAAGCCGATCGAAGTCTCCACCACGTAAGGCACGTAACTCTCGTTGGCTTCCGGATCGAAGTACTGCAGCTTGCGACCGCTGTGTTTCTCGTGGCTGCTCAGGTCGAAGTCCGTGCGGCTGTGGATGCCTTCCAGCTCCTTGAAACCCATGGGGAATTGGAACTCGATGTCGCAGGCGGCGTTGGCGTAGTGGGCCAGCTTGATGTGGTCGTGGAAGCGGTAGTTCTCGGTGGGCAGGCCCAGGGCGCGGTGCCACTTCATGCGGTACTCCTTCCAGTGGGCGTACCACTCCATCTCGGTGCCGGGCTTCACGAAGAACTGCATCTCCATCTGCTCGAACTCGCGCATGCGGAACACGAACTGCCGCGCCACGATCTCGTTGCGGAAGGCCTTGCCGGTCTGCGCGATGCCGAAGGGGATCTTCATCCGTGCGCTCTTCTGCACGTTCAGGAAGTTCACGAAGATGCCCTGTGCCGTTTCGGGACGCAGGTAGATGGTGCTGCTCTCGCCGCTCACGCTGCCCAGCTCGGTGGCGAACATCAGGTTGAACTGCCGCACCTCGGTCCAGTTGGCCGTGCCGCTCACCGGGCACTTGATATCCTCGTCGATGATCAGCTGGCGCACGGCCTCCAGATCGTTCGCGTTGAGGGCCTCCTTCATGCGTCCTTCCACCGCATCGATGCGGTCCTGGCTGCGCTTCACGTTGGGGTTGGTGGCGCGGAACTGCGCCTCGTCGAAAGCATCGCCGAACTTCTTCGACGCCTTCTCGATCTCCTTGGCGATCTTCTGCTCGTACTTGCCGATGTGCTCTTCCAGCAGCACGTCCGCCCGATAGCGTTTCTTGCTATCCTTGTTGTCGATCAGCGGATCGTTGAAGGCGTCCACGTGGCCGCTTGCCTTCCACACGGTGGGGTGCATGAAGATGGCTGCGTCGATGCCCACGATGTTCTCGTTGAGCTTCACCATGGCCTCCCACCAGTAACGGCGGATGTTGGCCTTCAGCTCGGAACCATATGGGCCGTAGTCGTACGTGGCGCTGAGGCCGTCGTAGATCTCGCTGCTGGGGAACACGAAGCCATACTCCTTGGCATGGCCGATCAGGGTCTTGAGGCGGTCTTCTTGATTGCTCATGCTTGGTCCGCCGAAGCTTTATGCGAAGGCGGTGGGTTGGCGGTCGCCCTGGAAACCTTCGGCGGCGCGTGCGCAAAGATGGGGAGTTAGGCGCGTTCAATTAAGCAGGGTTCGGATGGACATGCATGGACACGGATGGAGGCCGTGTCCATGCATGTCCATGAAAGCCCATTGGGATCGCACAAGCTCTATTACCCTCTAGCCTTCGTCGCGGCACCGCCTAGGTACTACCTTCAGACTGCCATCGACACCGCTTCTCTTTTCTCACACCTGCGGATCGATCCACCTGACCATGGAGAACATCTTCTTCAATTCTTGGGAAAGCACCCTGCGCACCTTGTTGATCACCGTAATGGCCTATGCGCTGCTGGTGTTCATGTTGCGTGTTTCGGGGAAACGCACGCTCTCGCAGATGAACGCCTTCGACATGGTGATCACCATCGCCATGGGCAGCACGCTGGCAACGGTAATGTTGAATAAACAAGTGGCATTGTTGGACGGTGCACTCGCCTTGTTCTTGCTGATCTTCCTACAGTTCATCATCACCTGGAGCAGCGTACGAAGCAGTGCTGTGCGCAAGTTGATCCGTTCATCGCCCACTTTGCTGGTGTACAAGGGTGAAATGGACCGGCGGATGATGAAGCAGGAGCGCATCACGGTGGAAGAAATTCAGGAGGCGGCGCGTGAGAGCGGTTGCACGTCGATGGACGAACTTCAGGCGGTGGTGCTGGAGACCACCGGAGAGCTCACGGTGATCAAGAAGTTCAGCGAGCGCATCGATGAGGTGATCACCGATGTCCGGAATTTTCCGGAGCGTCGTTCGTCATTGTGATCACAGCATAGTGCTCCAGCATGACGATGCGATCGTGCGGCGCTTCGATGGTCCGCATCACCGACTCGTAGAGCAGGTCGGCTTGCTGCGCGATGATCCTACGCTGAGCATCAGTTCGCGCCCGTTGGAAGATGACCGTCAGCGCCCAGGTGAGGTGTGTGAGCACGGCCGCGTTGCCATGTGCACTCCGCCGGATCTTGTCGAACGCTGCGCTGAACAAGGATGCGAACGTGGGTTTACGCCGGCTGATGACCCGCAGCACACCTTGCTCGTCCTTTCTGTAGGGTGAGGGGAAGTTCCGATCGGTTAGTCGGCACATGGCCGAGCACAGGCGGTTGATGCACGCGATGGCGGTGAAGGGATCATTGAGGCTGGGTGAAAGCGCCCGCAACGCGATCTCGCTCAGCTGGTCGATCGAGAATTCCATGTCCTGTTCAGAGGTGCGGTAGTACCCGAGGATGATCGTTCCGGCGATCTCCTTCTTCATTTCGCCCGGCACCGAGAGGGTACTGTGGAGGACGCAGAACGGTGATCCCTTCACCACATGGTCGCCGGGCTTCACGTTCATTTCCATCACCAGATCGGCCTCCAGGATCAGCTTCCACAGTGCATCACTATCGACGGCCTGGATGTAACCATCCTCATCATGGGCCACATGGGTAGTGACCGTTCGCCCGGCGAGATCCAGATGCTGCTCAAGGTGATCTTCCTCCGTACCGCTGCCCAGTTGCTCCGGGAACACTCGGTCCATGCTCGCGTACAGTTCGGTGCTCACACGGCGGATCACCGATTCGGCCTGGATGGACGTGGAGACATGGTGGATGAAGTAGATCAGCACGAGGATGTTGATGATCGTGAGGATCAGCGCGAAGGCCACGGACAGGTTGGGGATCTGGTCGGTGTCGTTCTGCGTGATCACGTTGCGTAGCACCACCAGACAATAGATGTACGAAGCCACGAAACTGCCCAAGGTGAGCTGCGTGCTGGTGTCCTTCATGAAGGTGCGCAGCAGGCGCGGGCCGAACTGTGTGGAGGAGAGCGAAAGCGCGACGATGGTGATGGAGAAGACCACCCCCGCCACGGTGATCATGGAGTTTGCGATGGTGGAAAGGATCGCCCGCGCATTGGCACCGCCACCGGTGTAGAACCAGATCGAATCGCTGATCTGGTGTCCTTTGAAGAGCTCATCCACATGCAGCAACCCGAACGCCAGGGCGATCGATAGCCCGGTCATGAGAAGCGGGATGAACCACAGCGATGAGCGCAGATATTCCCAGATGTTGGAGAGCTTGATGTTCATGGCGATAGCCTAAAGGTACTGGACCGATCCCCGGACGACCTTTGCCCGCTGGGTTCGTCAACGTAACCCTCCCGCTAACTTTACGCCATGTCCAAGCCCCACCCCGTCTTCGATCGCCGCATCTTCTGGGATGTGGACTTCGACATGCTGGACTACAACGGCAAGTCGGGCTTCATCATCGAGCGGGTGTTCGAGCGGGGCGATGTGGAGGACATCCGGCAGTGCCGACGGTACTATGGGGATGAGCGGATCCGCGAGGTGTTGCTCAACACCCGCTTCCTGCCAGCACAGCGCATCCATCTGGCCAGTGCGGTGCTTGGTGAACCCTTGGAGAATTTCCGATGCTACATCCTGAGGCAGTCCCACCCGGAGCTTTACCCGTATTGAAGCGGCTGATGGCCATGCCCGCCCTGCGCGACCATGCGCTCGTGGGCGGCACGGCACTGTCGCTCCGCTATGGTCACCGGCTTTCGGTGGATCTCGATCTTTTCGGCAATGCCGACTTCGATCACGACGGTTGTGTCGCCGCCTTGACCGAGGAGTTCGGCGAAGAGTTCACCTATGAACCCACTGCGGGGAAGCACTTCGGGTTGTTCTGCTTCATCGAGGGCGTCAAAGTGGATATCGTGCGTTACCCACATCCCCTTCTCGAGCCCATCGTAGTGGAGGATGGCATCCGCATGTATGCCGACAGCGACATCTCCGCCATGAAGGTGCAGGCCATCCTAGGCCGTGCGAAGAAGAAGGACTTCTGGGACCTGCATGAACTCATACAGCATCACGACCTCAAGGAGGTCATCGTCTGGCACAAGCGCAAGTATCCGCACCAGATGATCGCTATTAGCATCTCATCGGCGCTCAGCTATTTCACGGAAGCTGAGGACAGCGAAGAGCCTGTGAGCTTGTTGGGCCAGACCTGGCCCGAGGTCAAGCGGTCGATCCAGATGGCGATCAGTGGAATGTTGAAGTAGATCGGGTTGACCATGAGCTCCGCCGGCCACGTCTTCGATATGATCGTGCGAATGAAGGAGCTTCTCTAGCTGGGTGCGTACAGGTATTGAATATCTTGGCCACATGCTTTGGGGCCACGCCGCAAAGGCCATGATCGATAGCTTGAAGGCCAACGCGCGTCGCAAGCGCAGGCCTTTCGATCGGGAAGTGGAACCCGTAGGACGGCGTATCCGGCCCGAGTCTTTACGCAGGGCCAGCGAAGAAGAACTGTTGCATTGGCGGCAGCGAACGGTGATGGAGCGCAAAGCCCAACAGCGCCGTGAGCGGATCATATTGGCGGTGGTCATATGCACATTGTTGGGCTTTATCTTTATTTTCTGGTGACATCGATCGCTCGTTATTGGAGCGCCTTCCAGTAGCGAGCTTTGCTCCACCGGTTCGGTATCCGGTCACCCCCACATGCTTCTCGCACTTCCCGAGTTCACGCTGAAGCTCCCGCTCGAGAACCCGGTACTGATCTTCTCGTTGGTGTTGTTCATCATCCTCTTCGGGCCTTTGGTGCTGAACAGGCTGCGGATCCCGCCGATCATCGGGCTCATCATAGCGGGTATCGTGATCGGGCCGCATGGCTTCAACCTCATGATGCGCGATGCCAGCATCGTGCTCTTCGGCACGGTGGGCCTGCTCTACATCATGTTCCTCGCTGGTCTGGAGATCGACATGCAGGAGTTCAAGAAGAACAAGTACCGCAGTTTGACCTTCGGTCTGCTCACCTTCCTGATCCCCATGGGCATCGGTTGGGCGGTGAGCTACTACTACCTGTCGTACTCCATGAACTCCTCGATCCTGCTGGCCAGCATGTACGCATCGCACACGCTGATCGCCTACCCGATCGCCAGTCGTTTCGGGGTGATCAAGAATCGCTCGGTGAACATCACGGTCGGCGGTACCATCATCACCGACACGCTGGCCCTGTTGGTGCTGGCGGTGATCGTGGGCATGCAGTACGGCGAGGTGGGTCCCGCGTTCTGGACGCGCCTGGGCGTATCGCTCGCCATCTTCACCATCATCGTCATGTGGGGTTTCCCTTGGGTGGCACGCTGGTTCTTCAAGAAGGAAGGTGACAGCATCTCGCAGTACATCTTCGTGCTGGCCACCGTGTTCATGGCGGCCTTCCTTGCCGAATTGGCCGGTGTGGAGGCCATCATCGGTGCCTTCGCCGCCGGGCTTGCGCTCAACCGCCTGATCCCGCGCAGTTCACCCTTGATGAACCGTATCGAGTTCGTGGGCAACGCCTTGTTCATCCCCTTCTTTCTGATCGGGGTGGGCATGTTGGTGGACTACCGTGTGTTCTTCAAGGGAACGGAAACATTGAAAGTGGCCGCAACGATGACCATTGTGGCCACGGCTTGCAAGTTCATCGCGGCCTGGTTGAGCAAGGTCAGCTTCCGCTTCTCCCGCGATGAGTTCCTGATGATGTTCGGCCTGAGCAATGCACAGGCGGCCGCCACCCTCGCCGCCGTCACCGTGGGTTATCGGATCATCACCGGACTGGATGCCGATGGTGAGCCGATCCGCCTGCTCAGCGAGCAGGTGCTCAACGGCACCATCGTCATGATCCTGGTCACCTGCACCATCAGCTCATTCGTGGTGGCGCGCGCCGCGAGCAGGATCGCCATGCTGGAACGCGATGAGGATGACCCTGTGGATGACAGGTCGGTGGGCCGCATCCTGGTGAGCATCGCCGGTGTGCGTTCGGTGGAACCCCTGGTGGAACTGGCCGTGCTGATGAAACAACCGAAGGTCCGTGAACGGCTTTTCGCACTGCATGTGGTGGACGATGCGAACAGCGAAGGAGCGCAGAGCAGGGGGCGCAAGTTGATGGACGAGGCGGTGAAGACCGCTGCTGCATCGGATCACGCCCTGGAACCCTTGGTGCGCCACGATATCAACGTAAGCAGTGGGCTCATCTACTCGATCCGCGAGTATCGCATCACCGATGTGGTGCTGGGCATCACGCGTGATGAAGGCGATCCAACCACCCTGTTCGGCACGCTCACCGATACCGTCCTTCAGCGCACCAGCAAGGCCGTGTACATCTACAGCCCCTTGCAGCCACTGGGCACCATCAAGCGCATCGTGGTGGCCGTACCGCCGAAGGCCGAATTCGAGCTGGGATTCGTGCGTTGGTTCGACCGCATCAGAGCCATCGCGAAGCAGACCGGCGCCGCGATCACCTTTCATGCAACACCCACCACCCTGGAGCGACTGCGTGCATTGTGCGAACGCGGTTCCAGTCCACTGAAGGCAGGATCCGCGGTGATGGAGGACTGGGAGGATTTCTTGATCGTGGGACGGGAGCTGCGGGCCGATGACCTTCTGGTGGTGATCTCCGCACGCCGCGCATCGCTGAGCTATGATCCGCTGTTCGAGCGACTGCCTCGGTTGTTGTACCGCTACTTCAAGGACCATGGTCATCTGGTGGTACTGCCCGAGCAGATGGGAGAGGAGTACCATGGCCCAGCCGATCTGAACCCCTCGATGAGGGAGGCCCTGGAAGTGGGTGTGAAACAGCTTGACAGTGCTGGCCGATTTGTGAAGAAGGTCTTCAAGGGCAGGGGATGATACCCATCGTCGCTGCTTCCATGCTGTGGGATAGCTTTGGTCCCGATGGAAGAGCGCCCACCTGACGCCAAGGACGGTCCGAAGAAAGCCCGCAGAAAGGGTCCAGGTTTGCGCCTGCTCGCCGAAGGACGCCGTTTCGTACGCGAAACGATGGACCTGCACTGGGAGGCCCACATCGAGAGCACCACCGAGATCATCCGCAAGGACATGATCTTCCGCGGCCACGTGGTGTGGGTGCTGGTGTGCAGCATCTTCATCGCCAGCATCGGTCTCAATGTGAACAGCACGGCGGTGATCATCGGCGCCATGTTGATCAGCCCGCTCATGGGCCCGATCCTGGCCACGGGCATGGCGGTGGGCACCAACGACATGGACCTGCTGCGGCGTGGCTTGAAGAACTTCCTGGTGATGGTGACCGTGGCCTTGCTTACCAGCACCTTCTACTTCCTGATCACGCCCATCAGCGAACTGCAGAGTGAACTGCTGGCACGCACACGTCCCACCCTGCTCGATGCGGGCGTGGCCATCTTCGGCGGCATCGCCGGCATCATCGGGGTAAGCCGTCGCAACCGCGGTAACGTGGTGCCCGGTGTGGCCATCGCCACCGCGCTGATGCCGCCACTGTGTACGGCAGGCTACGGATTGGCCACCCTGCAGATGAACTTCCTGTTCGGGGCACTGTACCTCTTCCTGCTCAATTCCATCTTCATCTCGTTGAGCACCGTGGCGATCGTGCGGGTGTTGAAATTCCCCCTCGCCAAGGAGGTGGACCCCCGGCGCGAGCGGCAGGTGAAGAAGTACATGGCCGTCTCCATCATCCTGCTGCTGGCGCCCAGCGTATGGGTGTTGTATGGTGTCACCCAGGAGGCCTTCTTCCGGCGCGAGGTGGAGCGTTTCATCGATGCGAACTTCCCCGTGGAAGGCACGGAGCTCCTGAGCCGCAAGCTGACCATGACCGACAAGGAGAAGCGCATCGATCTGTACTTGGTGGGCGAACCCCTGGAGGAAGGTGCTGTGGCGCTGCTGAGGAAGCAGCTGGAGGAACGCGAACTGCACGATGTGAACCTGATCCTGCACCAACCCAACGCCGCCAATTACGAGGTCACCACCCAGTTGGCCGAGGAAATGAAGTCGGGCATCATCCAGGACATGTTCCAGCGCAACGAGGATCGGCTTTTGGCCAAGGACGAGCGCATCCGCCAATTGGAACGGCAGCTCGACCCCATCCCCATGGACCTGCTCGTGCGCGAGATGAAGGTGATCTACCCGGGCATCGCACGCTTCAGCTACTCCAATGCGGTGGAGTGGGACGGCGAGAAGCTCGACACCATTCCCACGGCTTTCGTGGCCTGGAGATCCGACCTCCCCGCACGCACGGTGGCCAAACGCGAGGAGGTGTTGCAGGCCTGGCTGAAGGAGCGCCTGGGCAAGCCCGATATCAGGGTGGTGCGGGACAAGCGTTGACCACCACCACAAGGCCGGGCCCGTAGCTTCGCGGCGCGGATCCCTCCGCTCGCGCCTTCCGCACCGGCAGAACCCCCATGATCGAACACCGCGGCACACTCCTCAGCGAAGACCTCTTCGAGCAGCGCTTCGTTTGCGACCTCAACGCCTGCAAGGGTGCCTGTTGCGTGGCGGGCGAGAGCGGCGCACCCCTGGAAAAGGAAGAAGCCGATCTGCTGCGGGAGCTATGGCCGAAGATCAAGCCCTACATACCCCAGAAAGGCCAGCGCGCGATCGATGCGCACGGAGTGAGCGAAGTGGACAGCGATGGCGACCTGGTGACCACCCTGGTGGACGGTCGGGGCGAGTGCGCTTTCACCGTGTTCGATGAGAAGGGCATCGCGTTGTGCGGCGTGGAGAAAGCCTGGAAGGACGGTGCGATCCCCTTCCGCAAACCGATCAGTTGTCATCTCTACCCGATCCGGATCGCGAAGCTCAAGTTCCACGATGGCTTGAACTACCACCGCTGGCCCATCTGCAAACCAGCCTGTGCATGCGGTGCGAAACTGAACGTGCCCGTGTTCCGCTTCCTGAAGGATGCCCTGGTGCGCAAGTATGGGGTGGATTGGTACGAAGAGTTGGAGGTGTTGTACCAGGAGTGGTTGAAGCGGTGAAGCGGGTGTTGCTTGGAAGTACAAATGCAACCGGGAATGGACGGAGATGGACGGGAATAAAATGCCGCCACATCCGATCACGGATGTACCATCGCGATGGATCCATTCCCGTCCATCTCCATCCATTCCCGGTTAAGATCACCAGTTGCACACGCTGCCACAGGCATCCTTGGGGATACATACCAAGCATGTGGCAAGCAGCCCATAAACGCCACGATCACCCCCCATTCCCCGCGATCAGTGATCCTCCTGCCGGGTGCCTGTCCACAGCCCGCTCAACACGGCCGTTACACGAATTTTACATCGCTGTTCCGCCCTACGGCCGTGCGGTTTCCCCAATGTTGATGGATCGTGAATAGAAAGCACTTGCACGGATCGTTGTGCACTCCATTGCCCGTCGTTGTTACGTCCATGGTGCATGTTGAAAACTCCGGACAGTTGGTCCCACTTCATACTTGTCAGCACCCTTCCCCGTTGCCACTTTTGTAACCCGACGACGCCGCTCCGATCGACGCCGGCGGGAACCACTACCGAGACCGAAGAATTGAAAATTGGGGGCCTCCCCCCTTAGGAAACCTTTGCCCCCGACCGAACCTTATCCCGACATGAGCACAAAGACGAAAGAGAGCCAGATGAGCCTGGAGGACGTACTACCCGCCAATGTGGACGCCGCCAACGAACCGCTGCTCAGCGAGAACAAGGACCGCTTCGTCATCTTCCCCATCCAGCACAGCGACATCTGGAACTTCTATAAACGGCACGAGGCCAGCTTCTGGACCGCCGAGGAGATCGATCTGCATGCCGACCTGGTGGATTGGGCCGAGAAGCTCAACGACGACGAGCGCTATTTCGTGAAGCATGTACTCGCCTTCTTCGCCGCCAGCGATGGCATCGTGAACGAGAACCTCGCGGAGAACTTCCTGCACGAGGTGCAATACACAGAGGCCCGTTTCTTCTATGGTTTCCAGATCGCCATGGAGAACATCCACAGCGAGACCTACAGCCTGCTGATCGACACGCTGATCAAGGACCCCATCGAGAAGGACAAGCTCTTCCACGCCGTGGACACCCTGGACTGCGTGAAGAAGAAGGCCGACTGGGCCTTGCGCTGGATCGACAAGGGCAGCTTCGCCGAGCGCCTCATCGCCTTCGCCGCCGTGGAGGGCATCTTCTTCAGCGGAAGCTTCTGCAGCATCTTCTGGCTGAAGAAGCGCGGACTGATGCCCGGCCTGGCCTTCAGCAATGAGCTCATCAGCCGCGACGAGGGACTGCACTGCGACTTCGCCTGCCTGCTTTACACCAAACACCTGATCAACAAGCTGCCCAAGAAAACGGTGGAGACCATCATCCGCGATGCCGTGGAGATCGAGAAGGACTTCGTCACCGATGCCCTGCCCGTGAACCTGATCGGCATGAACGCCAAGCTGATGACCCAGTACATCGAGTTCGTGGCCGACCGCCTGCTGGTGGAACTGGGCAACGAGAAGATCTACAACACTGCCAACCCCTTCGACTTCATGGAGATGATCTCCCTGCAGGGCAAGACCAACTTCTTCGAGAAGCGCGTGGGCGAATACCAGAAGGCCGGGGTGCTCAACCAGGGCGGGAAGGATGAGGCGAAGTTCACGCTGGACGCGGATTTTTAGTTGTCGGCTGACCCCTGTCTTATGTCCTATGCAGCCCAGCACCGTGCATAGGACATAGGACATCAGTCAGCCAGCATGCATTCGCAATTCACATTCACCGGTTGAAGATCCACTGATCCGAGACCCACCAACAGGGCCGAAAGAAGACCACCTTGTAGGCCCTGCTTTTGACAGGAAAAACATCACCGCAGAGCGGGAGCCGAGCGGTCCACATCAACGTAAGGGCGCGGTATGTCGCGCTCCGACAACAACACCAATAAGAAGCATGTACGTAATCAAGCGCGACGGACGCCGGGAGGCACTGAAGTTGGACAAGATCACCGCACGGGTGAAGAAGCTCTGCTACGGGCTGGACCCCATGGTGGATGCCACACAGGTCACCCTGAAGGTGATCGATGGCATCTTCGATGGTGTCACCACCTCCGAGCTGGACAACCTCACAGCCGAGGTGGCCGCCACCATGACGGTGAAGCACCCCGACTACGCGCAGCTCGCCAGCCGCATCGCCGTGAGCAACCTGCACAAGAACACCAAGAAGTCCTTCAGCGAGACCATGAAGGACCTCTACACGTATATGGACCCGAAGACGGGTGCCAAGGCGGCGCTCCTCGCCGACGATGTCCACGAGATCATCGCGAAGAACGCCGAGGTGCTCGAT
>JBGTIB010000235.1:0-11107 GCA_041745875.1 Flavobacteriales bacterium
TGCAGGTGACATGTACAGGGAGAAGCTCTGGTTGGGGCGGTAGTCCATCCCTACACCCAACAGGATATAGGCCGGGGCGAAGGCATGGGAGATACGCTGACCGGTGGCATTGAAACCCTCCGTGAATTGGGACCTGAACTGCGCCAAGGAGGCCAGGTACCAGGACTTGTTCAACTCGTAACCATACTTGGAGTTCATTTCGATACGGTCGTCGGTCTTTACTGTGGGACCATCCTGCTGCTGCTGCCCACCGAAGGACATGGCCAGGGAATTGTCCCATGCTTTGCGATCCTTCTTCCAATTGGCTGTGCCATTGAACTGGCCGATACCACTGACGGAACTGAAACCACCTGCGGCCCAATTGGTGAGGCTCACCTGGGTGATGTTCACCTGGAAAACACCCCCGACCTTCCATCCGTCGAGGGTGTCGGCCGCAGCTCTGGCACGCAACGCCGCCTCGGCCGCTTCACGCTCCTTGCGATCGATGTCGGTCTGCGCAAAGGACAACATGGGGGTCGTCAGGCATAGTATCACAAGCGCTTTTGTCACCTGGCTCATTTTGGACTCTTGGGTTTATGCGGATGGATTGCTCGTGTAGCAGGTTCCCTTGCGTTTCAGCGAACCTGGGGAACGAAGTTCTGATCGGGGAACTGAGGATCGACCGGTTCCTGGATCACAATGAAGGAATGCCCCGTGATGGAATGACAGGAATTGCAGGCGTTCACCAGCATATCCGCACTCGCGTGCAAGGCCTCCACGCCCTGGGTCTCCAAGGTGCGCTCCAAGGCCTCCACCACCACCAGACCGTAGGTGCGCATGGGCTCGCTGATGGGCACACCCTCGTCCACCAGTCCGGCTTCGGCGATCTCCGCCATGGCCTCCTCCAGTTCGTGCAGATAGAAACCAGCCAGCTCGGCATTGCCCGCGCGGCTGGCCGCCCAAAGCTTCTGATGGTAACGTTGCATGCGGCCCATGTACACGGCCACTTCCAGCTCGGCCACCTCTGGTGCCGGTGCCTGCTCGGGACCAGCCTCATGGCCGGTGCCGAACAGGGGGAACAGCGCAACGACCAATGCTACGGTGGCCAATATGAGTGCAAGGCGTGCCATGTGCAGGAAAAAGCCCCGACGTATCGGGGCTTCGTGGGCAATGCCGGATTCGAACCAGCGACCCCTACCTTGTCGAGGTAGTGCTCTGAACCAGCTGAGCTAATTGCCCTAGTCCCCACCAACGCGGGGCGGCAAAAGTATACGATGTGGATGAGATGGATGCCGTGGCTCGCATGATATCCCCTGAAAACCGATCCAGGCGTGTTGTCGGCGTCCATTTCCTTGCCGGGATCATTGCTGCATGTGTCCTACAGGAGCCAACGTTTTCCCAACAGTGCATCCGTGCACTGGCACTCCCTGACCTTGCACCGATCGCGGATTGCCAGGTGTATGATGGTACCGGCACTGCATTGGGGATCACTGACTCCGGAGGAAGTTGGTGTTCATCAGCCATCATCCCGGAAGTGCTCGTACTGCAGGCACCCGGCTTCCACGGCAGACGCGTGGAATTGGGCATGCACCGCTCCGATACGATCCAGCTCTCGCCCCTGCGGATCGAACTGGATGAAGTGCTCATCACGCCCGATCCACAGCGTACACTGGGCAACGCGATGCTGACCAGGACCCGTGTGGATACCGCACTGCTGACGAACTTCGAGGGTGCCGGTCTGTACAGCGCCATGCAGTGGGTGCCGGGCGTGCAAATGGATCAACGCGGCCATGGTGGAAGCACCCGGCTATCGATCCGTGGCAGCCTGTTGCGCAGCCCCTTCGGTGTGCGTGGCGTGAAGGTCTATTGGGGATCGCTGCCCATTTCCCTCGCCGATGGAAGTACGCCCCTGGAGCTCCTGGACCCGGACCTCGTCGGAAGCATGGATGTGGTGCGTAGCATCGGGCCACCGGCTTATGGCAGCGCACCGTCGGGTCTTCTGCTCGCCACACCACCCTGGCCCGGTGCCACGGGCTCCATGCAGCGCGTTTCAGCCACGGGCGGTTCCTTCGGCTTCCGGCGCATCACAGGCGCGGCATCCTGGGCGAATGACAGTTCCGCGATGGTGGTGGGTGTGATCCATCAACGCAACGATGGTTACCGCCAGCAGGAATCCAGTGCACGCGACCAGGTACTGCTGCTTTCGCGGATGCGGCGTGGGCGCACCACCCTGCAGGGCCTGGTCACCTTGCAACGCAGCACCTGGGACCTGCCCGGGGCGCTGGACAGCCTGTCGTCCGTGGATGATCCGCGATCGGCGAACGCGTTCAGCAAGCGGATCGATGCGCGCCTGGAGAAGACCCAAGTGCTGGCCGGTGTGGTGGTGGAATACCGCATCACGAATGGCCTCACCTTGGTGAACACGCTGCATACCCAGTTCATCGATAAGCTCAACCCCTTCGGCACGTCCCCCGTGTTCAGCGGATACAAGGAGGAGGAGATCGCCGCGGCAGGCACACGCATCGTTTTAGGTGGCGAATACCGTTTGGGCCGATGGCATCTGGGGGCAGTGCTGGGTACGGAGGTGCTGGGACAAAACGACCGGCTCGACGAACGTGTCTTCGTGGACGCCCTACCAGACAGCTTCCGTACGCGCGCCCGGACCCGGGTGGCCAATGTGGACCTGTTCACCGAGATCCGCCTGCGCGGCCCGCATGGCACGGAGCTCTTCGGCGGCGTGGGCCTGGAACGCAATGCCTACAACTACACCAACGTGATGGACGGCGGCACCCAACAGGTGGACCGCGACCCGTACCTGAACCCGGTGCTGGGTATCGCGCAGCGTGTGCTGCAACGCTGGTCGCTTTCGGTGCGTCACGGACTGTCCACCTCACGCCCTACGGTATGGGAAGTGCTCGGCAGCGGCGGTGCACCTGCGTTCGACCTCCTGCCTGAACGCGTGCAGGAGACCGAGATCGCCATCGCCCGGGGCGAGCCCAACGATCGCTTGCACTTCCAGGTGGCAGCGTACATGCGACTTACCGATGGGTTGATCCTGCCCACGCCCAGCGCGCAAGGCACGGGAACCGACTTCGTGAACGCCGGGCGCGCCGAACAAAATGGGCTGGAGGCCTACCTGCGGTGGGACCAACATCGGCGGGAAAGCGGGCGGGGCTTCTCCACCATCGCCAACTTCACCGTGCAGGATCATCGTGTGGCGGACAGCGATCCGGAAGGACCTTACGCGGTGCCGGGGGTTCCGCATATGTCCGCCGGTATGTTGGTCCGATACCGGGGCGGGCTCGGGCTCAGCTTTGAAGCAGGAGCACGCCATGTGGATGAAGTACCGGTGGGTGCCCGATCCGAACGTACGTTGCCCGCCTACCAGGTGGTGCATCTGCGCTGCGAGTGGCATCGCCCGATGGGCAGATGGGCGGGGATCACCGCGTTCGTGCACATCGAGAATCTCACCGGAACGCAGTACACCGCATTCGTGCAAGCGCTTGACCCGCTGGGCCGATACTTCAATCCTGCACCACCCCGAAGTGTGTTCGCAGGACTGCGATTCCAACGGCTGAAACCGTGATCCCGAGGTTCTTCGAGCCACTATGCCCGAAGGATCTTATTTTTGCCGGCGTCAGCGATCAGCAACATGGCCACCAAGAACATCTCCGACAGCGGGCGCATCTTCCAGAACCCCATGCTGGAAGCGTTGACGAAGACGCATATTTCGATCCCATTGACCATGTTCTACGGCACCGGGATCCTGGCGCTCTATGCCAGCATCGCCTGGCTGAACATGCCCCTGCTCACGGTGATCCCCCTGTTCATCGTGGGCACCTTCTTCTTTACCCTGGTGGAATATCTGGTGCACCGGTATTTCTACCACATGGGTGCCAGCAGCCCGCGCAAGGCCCGCATGCAGTACATGATCCATGGTGTGCATCACGATCATCCCCGCGACAAGAAGCGCCTGGCACTGCCGCCCCTGGCGAGCGCGATCCTCGCTGCGCTGTTCGTGGGGATCTTCCGCCTGGTGATGGGTGAGGCGGGCATCGCCTTCGGTGGTGGCTTCATGACCGGCTATGCCACCTACCTCCTGCTCCACTACGCCATCCACGTGTACAACCCACCCAAGAATTTCCTGGGCCACGTGTGGAAGCACCACAACCTGCATCACTTCGTGGGTGACACCGGTGCCTTTGGCGTGAGCTCTCCCTTGTGGGACCATGTGTTCGGCACCATGCCGGTGGATCCCCGGAAAAAGCGGGTGGAAGTGACGACCACGAGCGGCCGCACCGCTTGAGGTGACAGTTCCCTCACGGGATCACCAACGCATGAGCAAGGCTGTCAGGCCTTCCCCTTCATCCATCGAGGCGACAGCCACGCTCAGGATCGTCGCCACCCAATAGGACACGAAGCAGGTCCACGACGTGCCCAACACGCGCTTATGGATGCGCCGGTCGTGCAGCAACAAGCTGATGGTAAGGCCCAGGTGGAGCAATAGGCTGACCACCATCCCCACCGGCATGTCAACGAGGTTCGACACGATCCCGCCCAACCTCATGGTGGCTGCGAACAACAGCGAGATCCCTGCAAAGAGCATGTAGCGCTTGTGGACCTGCGCCCGATCCCTGTTGATGATGCCTGCCGCTACGAAGCGCGCAAAGAGCAGGATCATGAACAAGTCCAGCCAGAGGATCCCGTTCAGGCCTGGCTCCAACTCAGCCACTGGGATCCCCCTTTCTGCAGCCAGGGCCTGCATGCGCCCGGGGAAACGCTGAACCATCATCAACGTGGAAACAAGGACCGCCACGGCCAGCACCACACCGAACAGTCCCATACGCCGATGCAGCGCGATGTTGCCGCTGAGCACCAGGGCGGGTTGCACCACGAGCAGTACATACCACATGATGAGGATGATGCCATGGACCACGAAGAGCCCGGGCAGTGCCGGCATGTCCAGAATGGGCGGCTGCGGAATGGCGGAACGCAGGAAAAAGGTCGGGGTGAAGGCCAGCAGCACAAGGGCCAGCAACAGCAGGTGGGTGACAAGAAAGTAGCTGCTGCGGGACGGGGCGGCGCTCATGCCTGCCAAGATATGCGGGAACCCGGAATGCCCTACTCGTGGTCCCTACCGTAGCCCTTCTGGTTCTGCTCGCGCAGTTCCTGCTCGGCCTTGATCACCTTCTTCAGGCTGTCGCTCACGGCCTTCTGCTCGAAGCGGTCGAGGTCCGGCTGGCCGGCCACCACCCAGGCTGAATACCAGAAGTCGCCCAAGCTGAGGATCGAGGTGTTCATGCGCTCCTCCACCATGCCCTGCATCGCCTCTTCGTATGCCCGGGTGAATTCGCGGGAATAGGTGCGCGTAAGGGTACGAGAGGAGCCGCGCTGCTCGAACACGAATTTGCGGTCCTCGGGATACTCCAGGCTGAGCTTGCGCTCCAATGACAGGGTCGGTTCCACCAGCAGATGGCTGGCGTATACGGCTTCCCAGGCTTCATCCAGGGGCGACTCGATATAGCGCGCACGGCCCACCAGGTGGTCGTAGTTCTCGGCGCTCAGCTCCGGGATCCGCGACTCCCAGAAGGCATGTATGCCATGCTGGTCGGTGAGCTGGCCGTTGTAGTTCTCCGTGGTGTGCAGCGGCACATGGGCATCGCCGATGTAGTGCCCCAGATCGGCCACGTTCTTCAGGATCAGGTCCACATTGCCGCGTTGGAAGGAATGCACCAGGCGGCCGAACATCACGTCAATGTGCCAGGGTACGATGCCGTACGCCTGCAGGGTGTCCTCGCTGAACTTCTGCACGGCATCGTTCCACTTGCGCGGCATGATCGCGAAGGGATCCTGGCCACCCTTTCCGTAGTGATCGATATCGATGTAGTGGCGGGGTGCTTCACCTTTCACGGCGTAGCGGCGCCGGTCGGGGCCCACCGCTTCGTCGCTGATGAAATCGATATGGCGCTTGAAGAAGGGGAACATCTCCGGCGGCAGTGTGAAGCAGGCCAGGCGATTGATGCGCCGGTGGGCATAGAAGCCCCAGGCATCGGCCGGTTGCACCACCTCCACCGGCAGCACCATCAGCAAGCCCGACAACGCCACAACGAGGATGATCACCTTCCGTATCATGCGACCGCAACAGTGGTGTCCAGGCGGACCAATTCCCCGTTGCGCAACACAGGGATCATGGTGCTCTGGTCGGGTGTGAGACAGTACTTCACGTCGGCCAGCAACTTCAGCTGCTCAATGCGGCGCCGACGCGGCGCGGCCTTCAGGATGCCCATGAAATTATCGCGCGCCGCCAGGTACATGTATTGCGCTGCGATGGACGAATCCTCCTCGAGACCGAACTTGCCACTGATCAGCAGGCGTTCCATGACGGCACCGGCGAAGACCGAATCCTCCAGGTTGAACTTGTCCTTCCAGCCGGAACAGAGCAGCAGCACGTTCTGATCCTGTTGTACCAGCCACTCGCTCAGTGCGCTCAGGTTGAGGAAGGAACCGATCACCAGCATTGGTGCATCCTTCGCCAGGTTGATGGCCTTGGTGCCGTTGGTGGTGGTCATCACGATGGTCTTGCCCCGCAGGTCCTTTCCCACATAGGCCAGCGGCGAATTCCCATAGCTGAAACCCTCCACCACCTCCCCATCGCGTTCCGCAGCGGCGATGTAGCCATCGCGCCCGATGTAGGCACGGGCCTCCTCCACCGTGGCCACGGGGATGATGCGTTCCACACCATTGTCGAAGGCCGCCACCATCGCACTGGTGGCACGCAATACATCGATCACCACCACGATGCCCATGTCGGCCGCATAGAGCGGAAATTGCCCCGGAATGAAGCAGACCTCCACGCGGTACTTGTAGTCGGTATTGTTGGTCGCTGGCTGCATCACTGGTTGGTGAGGAACGGGAGCTTCACCACACGGCCCTTCACACCCTTCCCCCGGATGTCGATCCAAAGATCGCTTCCCACGGCCGACATACCAACAGGAACATAGGCCAGGCCGATCGGTTTTTGCAGTGAAGGGCTCATGGTACCTGAGGTGACCTTGCCCACCACCTTCCCATCAGCATCGAGCACCGGATGGTCGTGCCGTGGAATGCCGCGTTCAAGCAATTCGAAGCCCACCAGCTTGCGCTCCAGGCCTTTCTCCTTCTGTTCCTTCAAACGGTCGCCATCGATGAAGTCCTTGGTGAACTTGGTGATCCAACCAAGCCCGGCCTCCAATGGCGACGTGCTGTCGTCGATGTCGTTGCCATAGAGACAGAAACCCATCTCCAGCCTTAAAGTGTCGCGCGAGGCAAGGCCTGCGGGCTTAATGCCGAAGCGCTTGCCGGCCTCCATCACCGCGTTCCAGGCTTTCTCCGCAAAGGGGTTCGGCACATAGACCTCGTAACCACCGGCACCGGTATATCCCGTGGTGGAGATCAGTACGAGCCCCACGCCTTTCATCTCGGCATACATCGCGGTGTAGTATGGCATGGACGCGATATCCTCCGCAAAAAGATCCTTCAAGGTATCCACGGCCTTGGGACCCTGCACGGCCAGCAGGCTCATGCGCTCACTGATGTTCTCCAGTTGCGCATCGAAGGTGTTGTGGCTGTTGATCCAGGCCCAGTCCTTGTCGATGTTGGAGGCGTTCACCACAAGCACATAGTGCTGATCACCGCCGTGCTCCATGCGGTATACCAGCAGATCGTCCACGATGCCGCCCTTGCCGTTCGGCAGACAGCTGTACTGCACCTTGCCGGGGGTGAGCTTCGATGCATCGTTGCTGCTCACCTTCTGGATCAGGTCAAGGGCACCGGGCCCACGCACCAGGAACTCGCCCATGTGGCTCACATCGAACATGCCCACACTGTTGCGCACGGTGAGATGCTCGTCGTTGATGCCTGTGTACTGCACCGGCATGAGGTAGCCCGCGAAGGGCACCAGCTTGGCACCGATCGCTTCGTGGATGTGGGTGAGTGCGGTTCGCTTGAGTTCGCTCATCGGGGTGTTCCTTCTTTCAGCAGGTCGTTGAATTGGGCCAGGTACCGGTCGCGCCACGCCTTCAAGGACCAGTGGTCCTCCACGGAGCGCCTGGCCGCCGCACCGATACGGCGGCGAAGTTCGGCATCCTCAACCATGCGTCCCAGCACCGCGACCCATTCCTCGGTCGCACTGGCCAGAAATCCGTTCTCACCGTGCTGGATGATCGTGCTGTTCACTCCCACGGGCGACATCACCGGCGGGATCCCCAGGGCCATGTACTGAAGTCCCTTCAAGCCGCACTTGCCGCGTGCCCACTCATCGTCGGGCAGGGGCATGATGCCGATGTCGATCGTGGAGAGGTCCTCCAGTTCGGTGTCCTTGCGCCAGGGCATGCCCTGGATACCCAGGCTCGGCTCGGTGTAGTCACCGTCGCCGATCACCTTGAAGGAGACGCGGTCGCCGAAACGCTCGCGCATGGCCCGCAACACTGGGATCGCGTATTGGAAATATTGGATGGTGGTGATGCTGCCGCTCCATCCGATGCACACCGGCCCGGCGGTGGAAGGCACGCGCGGCCTGTACTCCTCGGTGTCGATCGTGGTGGGGATCACCACCACGTTCGGGTTGCTCTTCCTCGCATAGTCCGCCAGGTATTCGTTGCCGGCTAGCACCACATCGGACAAGGCGATGATCTTCGCGGTCTTGCCGGGGTCCTTCACCCACGACCAGCGCCGGTTGGCCTCGCTCACATTGCTCAACCAGATCGAATCATCGAAGTCGTAGATGATCCTGGCACCGCGGTCCCGGAACGCCTTTTCGAAGGCGATGCTGCGGGTCATCAGCGCTTCACGGCAAACGAAAACGATGTCGAACTCCTTGGTGCGTGCCACGTCAGCCCTTCGCTTGGAGAAGCTCCTGCGCACGAAACCCAGCTTGCGCAGGAAGTTGCCGGGCTTGTACAGATACTTGTCGTCCTCCGCATCGATCAGGTAGGACAGCGTGCATTGGAAACCGTTCCGCTCCAGCCAGGGCAGGTACTGTTCGAATCGGAAGCGCTGGTTGGGACTGCGGCCCGGGCGGTGCGAAGCAAGAAAGAGGATGCGGGGCATGGCGACGGTGGCGAAGTTAGCCGCGTGGTGATGGATCGGGCGCCGTGGCCACGGCATGCCAGAACGGTGCGGTGGCGGAGAAGCGGACATCCGTGAAACCCGCCGTGTGCAACATGGTCCGGATCCGTTCCTGGGTGTAGCGTTTCTCCACCGGCGTGCCGAAGCGGTCCAGGGCATCGTTGCGCATCAGATGGAAACGTTTGTTGTGGTAGAAGGCGAGCGGCAGCCATTGCCAGGCGCCCCAGCCTGCGGCTTTCAGCACACGCACCAAAGCCACCAGGGGCACATACACCAGCACGGCGATCAGGTCACAAACCAGTCGCTTCACCGGACCCGGCAGGCGGAAGATGGCGCGACGCAACAGGTCGCTGGTGCGGTACAAGGCCCGGTAGGCACCGCTGCGGTTCTCCATGGCGTAGTACATGTACACGTGGAACTGACCGCCCTTGCGCAACACCCGCAATGACTCCCGCAAGGCAGCCTGTGGATCCTGTACGTGGTGCAACACACCGATGCACAATACCAGGTCGAAGGAATCCGCAGGGAATGGCAGATCCTCGGCAAAGGCCCTGCTCCAGCGCACTTTGTGCAGGTCGGCATGGGTGAGGGCGGCGCTCAGGATCGCATCGCTGGGGTCGATGGCATCCACATGCCCCACACGATCGGCGAGGTATCGCGTCCATCGACCACTGCCGCAACCCACATCGAGCATGCGCACCCGCGGACCCAGGCGATCCGGTTCCAGCAGGTCGAAGAGTTCGCCGCCCGCCGTGCGCAAGTCCCCGGCACTGAAGGTCCTGAACTTGCGCCATTCGTCACCGAAGGAGCGCAGGGTGCGCGGATCGCGATGGACCTCGTCGGCCGTGAAGGAATGCACAGCGACCGTCCCCACCTGTTCCGTGCGCCGGGGCTCCCGGCTGAAGGGCGGCACAAGGGTCATGCCTGCTCCTTCCAACTGGGCGGTAGCTTTTTCCCGATCTCGATATTGCTGAACACGCCGCTCTTGCGCGCTCCGGTGGCGATGGCCCACGGCGCCATGCGCGCGAGTCCCTCCTCCAGGCTCGTTTCGGGCTGCTCGCCGAACACGCGCATCAGCTTGCTGTGGTCGCTGAAGGCGAAGACCACTTCGTTGCGCGCCTCCAGATGCTTCAATGCACCGGTGATGCCCATGGCCTCCTGCACGGACACGGCCAGTTCGTTCACGGTGTAGGGTTTGTCCGCACCCACGTTGAACACCTCGCCGTAAGCCGCAGGCGTCATGGCGGAGCGCGCGATCGCCGGGGTGATGTCGCCCACGTAGGTGAAGGCGCGCTGCTGTTCGCCATCGCCGAACACGGTGAGCGGCATGCCCTGCATCAGCTGGTTCATGAAGATGCCCACCACATTGCGATAACGGTCGCCGATGTTCTGGTACTCGCCGTACACGTTGTGCGGGCGGAACACCACGTAGTTCAGGCCGAACATGTGGCGCGCGGCCGCAAGGTCCATCTCCACGGCCAACTTGGCCACACCGTACGGGTCCTCCGGAACGGGCACCATGTCCTCGCGCATCGGCGGCTTCAAGCCTCCATACACAGCGATCGAGGAGGTGAATACGAAGCACTCCACCTCATGACGGACCGAGGCGTTGATCAGGTTGATGCTGCCGATCAGATTGTTCTCGTAGTTGAAGCGCCGGATGAAATGGCTGAGGCCCTCGGCGGCATAGGCGGCCAGGTGGTACACGTAGGTGAAGCCGTGCTCCGCGAAGAGCTTGTCCACCAGTGCATGGTCGTTGATGGAACCCTGCACGAAGGTGGCGCGCGGGTCCACCTGGTCGGCGAAACCACCGCTGAGGTCGTCCAAGGCCACCACGGTGTGGCCCATGGCAAGCAGTTCCTTCACGAGGTGGGCGCCGATGAAGCCGGCGCCGCCGGTTACCAAGGATGTGGGCATGGGCTGTGAATGAAAGGCCGAAGATGCGAAAGAAGACGCGCCCATCCCGAAATGGATGCCCGCAGGTCAGGCGATCGGGCCTCACCGAAAAATTCAAGGAGAAGGG